>JAFSWG010000030.1 GCA_017444645.1 Acholeplasmatales bacterium
GATAGCTTCAAGTAATTGCTTATATGGATCAGTTGGGAATTCTTCATTAAATGTTTTCTTATAATATTCTTTATATTTCTTAACTAATTCTTTTAATTCATCAGCTTTAACTTCTGTATCAAGCTTATATCCTTTAGATTTCTTTAAATCATCTAACATCTTATCCATATCATCTCTTGGATGACCCTTAGCGATATTAGTAAACATTAAAATAAATCTTCTATATGAGTCATATGCAAATCTTTCATTATTAGTTTCTTTAGCTAATACATTAACAGTATTATCATTTAAACCTAAATTTAAAATTGTATCCATCATACCTGGCATTGATACTCTAGCACCACTTCTTACTGATACTAATAATGGATTTTTATCTCCACCAAATTTTTTACCAGTTTTCTTTTCAACCTCGCTAACTGCAGTATAAATATCTTTTACTAAATAATCAGGTAAATCTTTTCCTGAATTATAATATAATGCACAAGCCTCAGTTGTGATTGTGAATCCCTGTGGAATAGGAACTCCTATAAATGTCATTTCAGCAAGACCTGCACCCTTTCCACCAAGTAATTCTTTACCTAGTCCATGTGCGTCTTCGAAATGATAAACATATTGTTTAGACATAATAAAAATCCTCCTAAAATTACTACTAAATTATGAAATTAGCAGAGTAATCATATATTTAATATTATATACACAATTTATGTCTTTTTCAAGCATTCTAAGACACTCTATGAAAATATTTTCAATTAATTAAAATGAAAACACCACCATAAAGGTGGTGATTACATTTTACTATTCTATATCTGAAAAATACATTCCATTTTCTTCATAAAGTATTCTTCTATTTCCATTTTTATTGGAAGTATTAGAATTAGATGTAGTCTTTGGAGTACTTGCAGTTGCAGATGGCTTTTTAGGTTTATATTTCTTTTCTTCCATCATAGTTTCACCATCTAAACTATAAAATCTAAAATTAAATAGGAATAAAAGTGCAACAGGTCCTATTATACTTATTGTAGTTCTAAAAGATGCAACACTTCCAACTGCGTGATTTGGGATGTTTATAGCAATACTAAATAAAGCAATGACATATACTGCAAATAATATTGCACCAATAATACCTTTTGTTTTATTGTTATCAATAACTTTTCTAATAAATACCATTATAAACGAAACAATTAATAATATAATTGCAGGAGCATATAAATAGCTAGGTGACATAATAAAATAAGGTGATTCATTAATTACAGAATCTGCAGAATAGCCACGTGTATTTGATAAGCTATTGCTTATAATTGTAGCAACAACTATAGCACCTATTGAAATAGCTAATCCAAAGATTCCTGTTACTCTACAAAAAGTTTTACCTTTATCTGGTAATCTTGAAAACAAAGCAATGATACAAGCAATTACTATTCCAAATAATGAAATAAAAACTGGAACATAGAATGACATTGAAGCACTTTTTGCCGTATCAATATCAATACCCATTTTTTTAACAGAAGACATATAACTATAATAATCGTAATCTGAATAAAAACCATTGGATACTTTTGAATAAGATATAAATCCATTGACAGCTAATAATATAGTTACAATAATTAATGCTATCGCACCAATAATTCCTAAGATTCTTGATATTTTTCTCATTCTTCTTCAAACTCCTTCTTTGTTAGATAAGGACGTACCCAAGGACGTTTTACAAATTCAACATTAACCTTCTTTTTGAAGATTGCGCAACCTCTCTTAATATCTTGGTGAGGTAAGCCAGCACATAAAATTAGTTTTTCTTCAATATTATTGATATCTGTTACATAATAGTCTGTTTCTATAGTTGTATAATTGAAGTTTCTATTCTTCTTCATATTTAAAGATCTAAATGTCTCTTCATTTATTCTATAGAAATATAGCTTATTAGAGTTAGGAATAAATCTATAATTATCAACGCCAAATATTAATTTTTCACTAGAATCTGTATTTATATTATATCTATAAACACTGAATGTCTTTCTATATTTAACTCCTTCTCTTATTTCAGGATTTTCAAATAATGCGTCACTTGTTTCAAAAATAGAATAATAGATATAATTTGTATCAATATAAATAATATTATCAAGATCTGTAGCGATAACACTCTCTCTACTTCCATCAATTCTTACTCTAATTAATTCTCCATAAATATTTTCATAATAGAAATATCCATTTTTAAATGTAGAGAACTTATCTAAATCAATATTTCTTGCAAGAGGGAATGATGTAGAACCATCTTCCTTTATTTTAAATAAAGTTTGATTATATTTATCTCCTCTAGATACATAGAAATATCCATCCATCAATAATGCATATCCATCTTTATATCCATCAATAACTTTATATTTTTCATTCTTAATTAAATCATAATTGAATAATGTTGTTTCTCTTGTATTACCAACAGTATAGAATACTTCATTATCTTTAATCTTTACAACTGAGAAAATATTACTTAATAATTCAGTTTCTACTAATGATTGTAAATCTTTTTTCATTAGCTTTAAGTTATATTTAGTTGGAGCAAATTTAATAAAATATAAGTCATTTCCAATGATATCAACTATCTTATCATCTGGTCCAACGATATCAACATATTTAGCTTTTGTTTTTAAATTAATTAAAATCTTTTCAGAAGTTTTGATAAGCTTCATCTTATCTTTCTTTCCAATTGATTTATATTTATATTTCATTACTAAAATATGATTATTTCTAATGTAATTACCATTGTAGAATTTTAAAGGCTTTTCTATATGACCAATTAATTCTTCATAGAATAATGAATCATTACCATAATTCATAATATCTATTCTTCTATTATTAGCGTCTTCAGGCTCTAAATCATCACTAGTACCATTTCCTTTTTTAATTCTCTTATTCTTAGCCTTTATTTCCTTCTTACTTAATTCGTCTTTTTCATATTCACTTAATAATAAGCCTTTTGATTCATTATCAAATGAAAGACAGAATTCTTCTTCCAAATGCTTAGCATTTTGTTCTAATTCTAAATCTGATTTATTCTTTAAATCATATCTATGAATTGTTCCCTTTTTAGAAACGTAATAGAAGAAATTACCGAATGTATTAATAAAATATTGGAAATTATTAACAAGAGGCTCTTGTTCAACAGCTTCTAAATCTCTAACCTCAAGTACATCAAATTTATTAAGATGTCTTTCGTTATCCTTTTCTTCCTTTTCCTTCTTCTTTAATTGACGCTTATTAGTAATAATTTCTTCTTTATGCTTTGATAAAACATAAACATCACCAGCAACTTCAAGCAATTCTTTATTAACTAGAACTGTTGTGTTTATTTTTAAAAATCTCTTTCTAGAATCCTTATAATCACCAAGTGAAGCATAATTTAATAAAGCTCTAATTTTATCGCCATTTTCTTCTGCAGTAACAGCTGCATAATATACTGATGCTGCATCAATACCCTTAGTTGCTAATTCTGCTTCAATTTTGCTTGTTGCTTCATCCTGTGCTGCCTTTAGCTTTTCTACATCATTTATTTCCTTTGGTGCTTCACCTAAACTACCAATTAAAGAAACAACCTCTTCCTTTTTCGCTCTTAATTCATCAGCTTCATTTTCTGATGCACCAAATTTTTCATATCTAGAAATTGTTCTTTCTAAATTTGCAATAATTTCATCCTTGTTTTCATTAATTGCAGTAACTGCATCACAATATGAATCAAAATTAGAATAAGCTGATTCCATATCGTTGTCTGTAATATTTTTGGCAGTATCATCTAATAATTCATTTAAATATTCAATTCTAATTTTTGTTGCTTCAGCAATTGATAAGAATTCTGCTTTCCAGGTATCCTTATTTGTACCATCTGTCATTTTTATTTCAGAAATGACTCTTTTGAATTGCTCAATTCCAATAGAATTAAAATCATATTTAATTGAATCCTTATTCTTTTCAATATAATCCTCTATAAAAATTACAACTGAGGCAGGATCTTTTCCAGATTGTCCAATAAATAAGCTAGTTGAATTATCATTTACATTTACTGTTCTTTCTAACTTTGTTTCTGATTTAGATGAAAAATCTATTTTTTGTCTTGTATTACAATAAGGACATACTACGACATCTACACCTGAATCCTTATTTATATTTATACTTGCTGTACAGCTACTACATTTAATTGTAACTATGTTTAAATTATCCATTTTTTCTTTTTCTCCTTAAATATTTTGGTAAATCTATTCCACCATAAGGTGGCTTACATCTATGTATTCTTTTAAAGCCAAAATATAATCCTAAAAACAAACCATATCTCCTTAAAACCAATATCATGTATGTAGAACATGTTGGTTTATATCTACATCTACTATGAGTCCTAATCGGTAATAATTTATAGAACCTTACTAATGAAATCATAAATATTCTTATCATAAAAATAAGTAATAAAACAATAACAATAAATAAAGGTATCAAATAACAAAGCTCTAAATTCTTAGGAATTATAATTAGAATTATTATTCCTCCTGTAACACAAATAAGAGAAATAATAAATTCTAATAAAAACAACCACCATGAATTATAAAATTCATCTACTTCATTAAACATATTTTACTTCTTTCATCTAATAAATTAGTTACATTTACTAATAAATTATTTGCTTCTACGTAATCTTTATTTTCTACTTTTGTCTTTAATACGTTTAAGTAATTAACGATCTTTTGTTCTAATTCTAGAGCACTATCAGGTGACATAGGATCACTATATGTTACCTTTTCAACAAATGATTCAAATTTTTGTTTGAAATTTGAATCATCTATTATATTTAAAATAAGTGAATTCATCGAATTTATTTCTTTTATATAGTTTACCTTTTTATCAACATAATCTCTTTCTTGTCTATGATATATTATTCCTATAAGAACCATTACTACATAAATTAAATATGTTACAAGTATTGTGCCTTGTACATAATATGCTATTTTTATATCTGTATTAGCATACATAAATACGTGGGCTACAATAGATTCAACACTTACGTATCCTGATGATATAAGATATAATGAATAGCCATACATAAATGCATCCCTATCTTTTTTCGTAGTAACTAATAAAAAGATAATATTAGCTATTAAGCCTACATTCATAAATATCATTACGCATATGAACATATCATTATTAGGATGATTATAATTTCTAAAAATAAATGAAAGATTGTCGCTTACTAAAAGTAATATACCTAATATTAAAACTAATAATCTTATCTTTTTCATTTTCCCTCCCACTATTCAATCTTGTTACCGCAGCTAGAACAGAATCTAGCTCCCAGAGGAACCTCTTGTCCACAGTTTGAACAGAATTTCTTTCTAACAATTTCCTTACCACAGGCAGAACAGAATCTAGCATTTGCCAAAACCACTTCACCACAATTAGGACATTTACTCTTATTAGAGTTATCCATATTATCATAAGTAGATTCCATAGCGTTAGACATAGTCTTGCCAACACCAAATCCCATGCCTAATCCCATTGCAGGTCCCATTACATTCCCTGCACCTTCATTTGAAGCAGCCTTTTCTAATACGTCAAATTGACGCTCTGTTTGGTAATCAAAGCCTTGAATATCTCTTGATGCTCTAAGGCCTTTTGCTTCAATAATTTTTGTAGCATATGCACTTTTAGCTTTCTTTAATTCCTCTATGTCTGAATCAGCAGCAACTAAATTCATAATATAGAACTTAGTACACTCTAATCCTAGATAATCAAATTCAGCATTTAACTTCTCCTGAATAATATTTGCTAATTCTGTTAATCGAGTAGATATTTCTAAAACAGGAACCTCTTGTTGCTTTAGTGCGTTCGCAACCTCATTTTTAACTGTTTGAAGTACTGCTCCTCTTACAGTATTTGCAATATCTTGGTTAGTGAAATTTGTTAATTGACCAACAATTTTTACAATAAATTTTCTTGAATCCTTCACTCTAATTCCAAATTGACCATATCCTTTGATATTTGTAAAAATACCATATAATGGATCCTCATATGGAATAGCATTTTCAGTACCCCATGGAATATCTAATACTGCCACCTTATTGATAAAGAAAACTGAACATGGAAATGGTGTTTTACCACCAAACACCTTTTCAAAAAATTTTCTAATAAGTGGTAAGTTAGCTGTTGATAAAGTATGTCTACCTGGTCCAAATAAATCAAGAGCCATTCCATCCTTAAAAAATAAAGCCTCCTGTGATTGATTAACAATTAATTGAGACTTTGTATTAAAATTCACAATTTCGCTCTTATGAATAATAGTATTATTATCTCCTTCAAAAGAGATAACGCTTAATAAACCGTCCTTAGCCATAAATCCTCCCTAAAATAAAATTTTAATACTGCACTAATTCTTTTTTATTTTACCACATTTTCACACATTTATAAATAAAAAAACGTCTCAAAAAAGATATGGGACGTTTTTTGAATTTTGTCTATTTATTTCATGTAATCATATAATTTATTTTCATAGAATCTATTGAAAATTTTAATCTTATATGATGTTAAATATGCACTAGTTGTAAATGCGCCTAAATAATTATCATCTACTGCTTCATCTTTATATGCATAATTTGTTAAATCAAAGCTATATGCCTTATCTGAAAATAATGCTTCAAATTCATGTGAATAGAAAACATTATCTAAACTATCCTCGGCTAAAAATGCTGATTTAGCTACATAATATTTTTGATTATATTTAACTCCAAGTAAATCTAATATTGTAGGCACTATATTATATGGACTAGAGAATTTATCATATGATGTATTACCATATAATTCTTCATATTTTTCATTTAATTTCTTATTATGCATAATTAATGTAGTACTAAATAATTTCGGATTAAATGGATTAGTATCATTATATATAGCAAATTTAATAGGCTTCATTCCATTACACATGTAATATGGTTCATGATCACCGTATAAAACAATTAATGTATTATCTAGCTTATTAGTTTCTTCTAATCTTTCAAGCATAGAGCCTACTGCTAAATCTAAATCCATCATTTCACATTGGAAGTTAATAATTTGATTTTGATATTCGATATCATCATCACTACAAATATTCTTCCAAGTACCCTTAGCTTCTGCAGATTTTATTTTTTCTACATAGCCTAAATCCTCATAATATTTCATATTTCTTTTTGATGTATTATATGGTCCATGTGTAGACATTGTAGTCCAGAAGCTATAGAATTTTTGATCTCCATCAGGAACTATTTTATTAATAATTCCATCAATGTCACTCATTCTATCACTTAACACATTCATATTACCAGCCTTAATACCATTCATAAAATATGAATCAAGTGGATAATTACCTTTTATAAAATCATGTTCCTGAGTTGAATCTATATCTTCCTTAAAATATGATTTAGTAAATCCCATACTTGCTGTTAGCTTATCTCTATCGTAGAAGCTACTACTATTATTATGGAAATATGCTGATTCATAGCCTAACCCATTTAGCATATTAGGCATTGTAGATACCACATTGTAATCCTTTGTAGTACCTGCCTTGGCAACACTACCTACTATACCAATGATTTCAGAAATATTAGTTTTATTTTTACTATGATTATTAGTAAAATCTATACCGTCATTCTTTAGCATATATAGATTAGGCGTTAATTCTTCATTTATTGCGAAATCTACACCAGTTTCAATCATAATTGTAATAACATTCATATCCTTACAAATACCAGAAAATGAATCTGTTATTTCTTCATTAACTATTTTTCCTGATTTAAAATAATCTTCAACTTCTTTTTTCTCATTATCAGAAATAAATAAATTAATTTCAGCATTTAAATAATTTAGCATACCATAATTTTGGATAGCTCCTCTTTTTAAGGTATTAGCTTCCATTTCAATTATTTTATTACCTGACATACCATTATACATACTAGCATTATCATATTTAACTCTATCTAAGCCAATTACTCTAAATACTGTACCAAAAGCGATAAATATAACAGTTAATGAAATAGCCAAAGGATAATATTTTCTAGCTTTAACCTTATCTTTTTCATTATCCTTAAAATGATATTTAAATAATCTATGAACAAATACCATATATAAAATAAATATTAAGGCTAACAATATAGCAATTAATATATATGCAATATTAACAAATTGAGAATTCATTACTGCAGCTGCTTCACTAAACAAGAATATGTATTTAATCGAAAATACATCATTTGATGCATAATTCAATGTTAAATTAACAGCCATAATTATATCTAATACAGCAAAGACAATTGTTGAATATGTGTACGAAAATTTATTACTTTTAAATAGAAATATAGGTGATAATATTAGCATTATCATAGATATTTCTAATATAGGATATTTAACAAAAAAATGATTATAAATAATAGCTGAAGTTATTAAATCAATAACTGATATTAATACAACCATAAATATATAAATAAAAAGCTTTTGCTTAATCTTTATATGCACAATACTCCCCTTCTTTCGAACCATTATTAATTATAATTAATAAATAAAAATTGTCAATAAAAGAGCCGCATTAAAATGCGGCTTCTCTTATAATAATGTAGATATTAATTTGGCAATTGAACAAAACATTCTTTTGAATAAGTCTAGCTTGAAATCTTCTGGTACTACTTCACATTTAGTAAGCATTTCATCGAAGTCTTCTCTGATATCCTTTATACAAGGATTCTTATATAAAATTGTACCACATTCAAAATGATGTACTAAGCTTCTAAAATCGAAATTAATTGTTCCAACGAATGCTAATTCATCATCAGCAACCATTGTTTTCATATGGTTAAAGCCAGGCTTATAAATATAAATTTTCACTCCTGCTTCTAATAAGAATCTAAAATGACTCTTTGCGACTAAATAAACTATTTTCTTATCTGGAATACCAGGTAAAATTAAATGAACCTTTACTCCTCTTAATGCCGCATTTCTTAAGGCATCAAGTAGTGGATATGTTGGAATTAAATATGGTGTTGAAATATATACACTATCCTTTGCATAATTTAGCATATTGATATATGTTTGTTCACCAATCAATGCATCATCAATTCCACCAGGACCATCTCCAAATGGCATTACGAAGCCTTCTTCCTCGTATTCAGGATAATCATATGAAATATATCTATTATAATCACTAACATTTAAAATACATAAATTATAATTTTGAAGGAATGTTACTAATAAATTATTAATGGCACTACCTTCAATTTTTACCATTGTATCCTTCCAATATCCAAATCTTTCAATATAGTTACCATATTCATCTGCTAAATTCATACCACCAGTGAATGCCATTTGGTGATCGATAATAACAATCTTTCTATGATCTCTATTATTATAGACACCAGATAATATTGGTCTAAATGGATGGAACTTAAATGCGTCTATACCACGCTTTTTTAAATTCGTAATAGTTCTAGATGATATTGTACCACTACAGCCCATATCATCATAAATAATTCTAATTTTTACTCCTTCTTTAGACTTTTCTTCTAATATATCTAATACTTCATTCCAAAGCTTACCATCAGCTATAATAAAAAATTCAATAAATATAAATTCTTTAGCTAATTTTAATGACTTCATTAATTCAGGGAAGAATTCTTCTCCTGTTTTATAATAAGTAATTCTATTATTTTTATAAGTACCAAGTCTTGTTATAGAATTAATATATTTAAAAGTTCCATAAGCTTTACCAAGCTCTTCCTTATAATCGTCAGCATTAGCTTCCTGCTCAAAATGATATCTATATGCTTTTCTTGTTGCCTTAACTATTATTCTATCTTTCTTTCTTAATCCATGATTGCCAAAAATTATAAATAATACCGAAAATAATAATGGCATCAATAACATACCTACAATCCAAGGTATTTTAAATTCTGGATCTTCTATTTTACTAATAATCTTAAAGAATATAATAAATGAAACTATAAATTCAACAAAATGAATACCCAAATAAATTAATAATCTTATTGCAGCATCATTTTCAGATGTTATACCAACCTCTAATAATAAGTCATCTAATCCAAATTGTATGAATACAAATAGGCCAACTTGGGCTAATAACAATAATATAAATATAAAGAATCCAGAAAATAAATTTCTTATGAACTTTTTCATGGCACACCTCCCTCGTATGCTATTTATTAAGACATATTAACGCAATTATTAATGCGGTAAATCCTATTAAAAATGAAATAGATAAGAAAATAATATTTTTCTTCTTACCTATTAGTATTGATTCCTTTAATTTTTCATTTTCATTTATTAGATTTTCGTTTTTAGCATTATAATTATCTATTTTATCTTCTAAATAAGATATTTTAGAATCAATATCATCTATTCTTTGATTATATAATTTTATTTTTTCTTCTAGATTTTTTTGTTTTTGTAAAATATCCTCTTGTTCTTTCAATTGTCTTACGACATTAATAAGCTCGTTTCTTGCCATTTCATCTATTTCTTCTTCAGACGCTTGTTCAATTCTCATTTGTAATTCCTTAACAACGCATCTATTAACTGAAATATTTGTAACGCCAAGACCAAATAAATATTTAGTTACTTCTGCTAAAACTCTTTGATATTCAAAAGATAATTCCTGAGCCTCGGTATTTTGTAGTGTTGCCTCAGATAAAGCAACCTGGGCTTCTTGCATTTGCTCAAGAGTTGTCTTCATTTTTAACAATCTAGTTTTACTATCCTTAATTTCTTTTGCAGCTATATTAGCATCCTCTGCTTTTTTCCTTGCTAATGTAAGCTTTTCTTTAAAGCTTTCCATTTTTACAAATTGCTGTTGGATTAAAGCAGGAACATCTGATTCAGTTACAGTAGAAATTAAGTTTTTATCCTTTTCTTCCATAAAAAACTCCTAATCTAATATATCTTTAATATCCTTTTTTAATCCTGGATTTTTATTATCTGCTTTATTTAAATCTCCTGATATTGATTCAAGGTTAGTCTTTCTTTCTTCTAATGAGTCCTTTAAAACCTCAGTTGTTTCATTAGCCATCTGAATATTTTCATTAATTACATTTTCTAATTTTTCTGCTGATTTCCACATATCCTGTTGCTTATAGAAAATTTTACTATTAGTTAATGTAACATATTCACTCATTAAATTAATACGTTCGTTTCTTCTATCATTTAATTTAACGCCCATTCTAATATCAGTAGTTACTGCAAGTGCACATCTTGCGATACCTACATAATTAATTCTTAAGAAAAATTGACCAAAGAATGCTCCTGCGTTACCGCCAGATTTAGCAGCACCCTCTAATATAGCATCTGTAATATCGATTGCTGTCATTACAGTTTGGGCAATTGTTACCATTCTAACTATTGTTCTATTTTTAAATGGAATAGTTGCATGCCAATCAATATATTTTAAATCACCTAAGGATCTAACCTCGTTAGCTTTTATTTCCATAAATAATCTTCTTAAGAAATAAAATGATCTAACTAATACTTCATTTATTCCTACTACTAATGCTTGCTTACCTAAATTAGCTAATACATTTAATTCATTAGTTAAATTTAGTGAGCCTGAATTATTAGTAATTGATTTATCTACTATCGCATTCATTTTGCCTAATTTATTAGGCTTTACATTTAAGCTATTACTATTTAATAAATTAGTGATTGAAGATGGTAAGCTACCACTTGAGATCTTTGTACCAGTCATAGATACACCTAATCCCCAATTTTTAACGCCATTAAAAATACCATCAAAAATACCTACTGATGGCTTTACTGATTTAACCCATACTAAGGCAGGTGATAAAGCAAGTCCACTTATAGATGTAATAATAGACATAACAAGTCCAAATAAAGATGGATGACTTGAAATAGATGCTGTAGTAGTTCCATATTTATTATTTAAAAATCCTACTGCATCTTTTAGATTATTACCACTAAATCCATCCTTTTTAGCTAGATTTAATACTACCTTATCACAATTTTTAGCATTAATTCCTGCTGTTGTATTACCCACAGGCATCGCACCTACAAATAAAATATCCAACACCCCAGCAATCGCACCACATGCTGCAGCTATCGCGTAATCAATTGAATCAGCTTCACATGATAATTTTTCTAAATCATCATCGATACTATCTAATTCCATTTTTATATCTGTAAGTCTTTGGTTAACTACTAGATTACCTTTGTTATCTTTTACCTCAGGAACAACTTCTACTTCAATTGTTCCATCGTCATTCTCATTTTTAAGTAAAAATGATTTATCATTTAAATCGTCCATAAAAGTTCTCCCTTCTTGTAAATACGTCATTTAAATTATATCATATTTTTAAAATAATTTAAAAAAAACTATTTTTATGTACCATATTAACCTATATTTTTGCAAAAAAACATATCATATTTTGCATTTTTATTACTTTTTATATATTTTTATTACTTTTTATATATTTATGTGATATTATGTGATAAAATATGTTTATAAAATCGCTAAAGAGAGATGATGTAAATGGGAGATGTCTCATTCTTTTTAGATAAATTAATACAAAAAGCTAAAACAACTGATGACTCATTATTATCAAAAATAATGGATGAGTCTTTTTATAATTCTCTTTGCGATGTATGTGATGTTATAGGTGATCTAGGTTTTGAATTTATAGAAAGCCAGGATGAAGATTTTAATTATAAAAAGGATATCATTTTAAGAATATCAAGTGCTTTAATTAAAAATTATTTTACATTATATTATGTTAATTTTGTCACTGGTGAATATGTTGGATATAGCTCTAGTGATGATTATAATTCATTAAAAATTGAAGAAAGTGGTTCCGATTTCTTTAATGATATAAAGAAAAATGCTAAAACTGCAATTTATAAAGATGATATTGATTTTGTAATAAACTCTCTGGATAAAGATAGGATTTTAAATGGATTAAAACATGGTAATTCTTACACTTTTGATTATAGATTATTATTAAATGATATTCCTACTTATGTAACCCTAAAGGCTTTTAAATTATCTGGCAATGATGATAGCTTAATTATTGGTGTTTCAAATATAGATGAACAAAAAAAGCGTGAATTAGAATATAAAAAGGCCATGAAGGCTAATATTACATATTCTAATATAGCTTTAGCATTAGCTACAAGCTATTTCGCTATTTATTATGTTGATATTAATACTTCTATATTTATTGAATATAGTCTTGATAACCAATATCAGGTATTAAAGGAAATTAGACATGGTGATAGATTCTTTGAGAGAACACTTCAAGAAGCTAAAGCTGTTATCGTACCTGAAGATCAAGAAAGATTCTTAGGTATAGTAAATAAAGAAAATTTAATCAACGAAATTAGTAAAGGAAACATTGTAAAGGTTACATATAGACTAATAATAGATGGTAAGCCTGAATTCGTTGAATTATCAGCTATGAAATTATCTTCTGATGCTTCTCACATTATTCTTGCTGTAACAAGTATTGACTCATGGAAGAAAAAGGAAGACGAATATAATAAGAAATTAAATCAAGAGAAATTATTAGCTAGAACTGATGCCCTAACTAATACATTGAATAAATTCGCATATAAAGAAATAGAGAAAAAAATTAATAAAGAAATTAAAAATGATTCTATTGATGAATTTAGTGTATTTGTATTTGATATTAATAATTTAAAAACTATAAATGATACACTAGGTCATGCAACTGGAGATAAATATATTAAATCTGCTAAAAGATTAATTAAAAAGATATTTAAGCAGGATGATTTATACCGTATAGGTGGAGATGAATTTGCTTTAATACTAAATAATAGTGATTATTATATTAGGGATTTCTTATATGAAAAAATTAATTTAGAAAATCAAAAAAATAAATCATTGAACAAAGTAACAGTTGCTGTAGGTATGGCAGATTATAATAAAGATACTGATTCTTCTTTAGCTGATGTATTTAAAAGGGCTGATGATAGAATGTACGAGTATAAAAAAGAGTTTAAATGCCAATAATAATTGACATTAATGAAATTAATGTTAAAATATATAAGGTATTTAATAAGACAGTTCGTTTGTACCATCCTGTCTATAAATAAAACTAGGGCATTATTGATATAATATTATCTTGGTTTTTGTGATGGAGAAATAGTTCTCCATCTTTTTTTATTTCTTGGAGGTTTATATGTACGTATTAACATGTGAGTCAAGTTTTGATGCAGCTCATTTTTTAACTAATTATAAAGGTAAGTGCCATAATATCCATGGCCATAGATGGAGAGTTGTATTAAATATTAAGGGCGAAGTCAATAATGGTATGGTTGTTGATTTTAATGATATTAAGAAGGATTTAAAGGAAGCTTGTGATTATTTTGATCATACTTTCATTGTTGAAAAGGATTCACTAAATAAAACTGCTTTTGATATTTTAAATAAAGAATTTTTAATTAGAGTAGTTGAATTTAGAACTACTGCTGAAAACTTTGCTAAATATTTTTATGATTTATTAAGTAAAAAATATGATGTTTATGAAGTATTAGTATATGAAACACCAAATAATTGTGCGAGGTATATATGCGAGTAATTGAAAAATTTGTATCAATTAATGGTGAAGGATTAAGACAAGGTGAGCTTGCAGTATTTATTAGATTCGCTAATTGTAATTTAAGATGCTCATATTGTGATACTACTTATTCTTTTATTAATCCTGTATATAATGATGAATCAATAGATGAAATAATTGATTATATTAATAAGCAACATGTTAAAAATATAACATTAACTGGTGGAGAGCCATTAATCCAAGAAGATATAGATATATTAATTAAAAGATTAGTTGAATTAGGATATAGAGTAGAAATTGAAACTAATGGTAGTGTAGATATTAAAAAATATCTTAATGATAAAATATCATTTACTTTAGATTATAAATTACCTACTTCTTTAATGGAAAAATTTATGTTAACTGATAATTATGATTATGTAACTAAAAAGGATTCTATTAAATTTGTTTGTGGTGATTTAAATGATTTAATTAAAGCAAAGGAAATAATGATTAAATATAATTTAATTAATAAAACTAATTGCTTAATTAGTCCTGTATTTAATCAAATTAATTTAGAAGATATTGTTAATTTCTTAATTGATAATAATTTAAATGATGTAAGATTATGCTTACAAATCCATAAAATTATTTGGGATCCAAATAAAAGGGGTGTTTAAAATGATAGATAAAGAAAGATTAGAAAGAGCATTCAAAGAAATAATTATAGCTCTTGGTGATGATCCAAATCGTGAAGGCTTAGTTGATACACCAAGACGTGCAGCTGAAATGTATTTAGAGCAATTTGAAGGCATGAATTATTCAAATGATGAATTAATTGATTTATTCAATAAAACATTTGAAAGAGATTATGTAACAGATTCTAAAAATGTTGTAATAATGAAAGATATTGATATCTTTTCTCATTGTGAACACCATTTAGCATTAATGTATGATATGACTGTAGATATTGCATATATACCAAATGGTAAAGTAATTGGCTTATCTAAGCTTGCAAGAATAGCCGATATGGTATCTAAAAGATTACAGTTACAAGAGCGTATTGGTAGTGATATTTTATATATCGTAAAGGAAATCACTAAATCAGATGACGTTATTGTTAGAATCACTGGATGTCATTCTTGTGTAACAGCAAGAGGTATAAAAAAGAGAAGCCAAACTACTACTATTTCTAAAATTGGTAATCTAACAAAGGAGATATTTGATTAATGAAAGCATTAGTTTTATTTAGTGGTGGACTTGATTCTACTACTTCATTGGCCTTAGCTATTGATAAATATGGTAAAGATAATGTTGTAGCATTATCTATATCTTATGGACAAAAGCATATTAAAGAAATTGAAGCATCTAATAAGATTGCTTCATTCTATGGTGTTGAACATATCTATTTAGATTTATCTAAAATATTTGAATTTTCAGATTGCTCACTATTAGAAAAAAATCATATAGATATTCCTGAAGGTGAATATGCAAAGCAATTAGAATCTGTAGATACTTTATCTACATATGTACCATTTAGAAATGGCTTATTCTTATCTTCTGCAGCCGCAATAGCCCTATCTAAAGGCTGTGAAGTAATTTATTATGGTGCCCACGCTGATGATGCAGCCTTAAATGCTTATCCTGATTGTTCAAAAGAATTTACAGACGCAATCAATCAAGCTATATATTTAGGTAGTGGTAATAAAGTAAAGGTAGTCGGACCTTTCGTTAATATGAGAAAGGCTGATATTGTTAAATTAGGTACAGATTTAAAGGTACCATATGAATTAACATGGTCTTGTTATGAAGGACATGATAAAGCATGTGGTAAATGTGGCACATGCTTAGATAGAATCAAAGCATTTGAAGCTAATGGATTAAAAGATCCAATCAAATATGAGGAGAATTAATATGGATAGAGAAAATGAAGGATTAAAAAATTTAGGTAAAAAAACTAATTATGAATTTAATTATACTCCTGAGGTATTAGAAAGATTTAATAATAAGCATGTAGAAAATGATTATTTTATTAAATTTAATTGCCCTGAATTTACATCACTTTGTCCTATCACAGGACAACCTGATTTCGCAACAATATATATCTCATATATTCCTGATAAATATTGTGTAGAATCTAAATCATTAAAATTATATTTATTCTCTTTTAGAAATCATGGTGATTTCCATGAGGATTGTGTAAATATAATCATGAAAGATTTAGTCAAATTATTAAATCCAAGATATATTGAGGTATGGGGTAAATTCTTACCTCGTGGTGGTTTATCTATTGATCCATATGCAAATTATGGTATGCCAGGAACTAAATATGAAAAAATGGCAGAAAATCGATTAATGAATCATGATATGTATCCTGAAGTAATAACTAATAGATAATAATAAAATCCTGGGCTAACCCAGGATTTTATTATTCATGTTCTTTTTTTATTTGTTCTAATTTCTTTAATTCTTTTTCTATTCTTTTATTTTCTTTTTCAATTTCAATTTCTTCTTCTCTTTCATCAGCAATTTTTTGCATACCTGGAATAACCTTCATCCCAGGCACCTTTACTAAGAACGGAGAGAATACACTTATTAGGGCTTCTATAGCTTCTAGTAAGAAGCCTATACCTAATAAATAAATATGTGTTATAAAATGCTCAGCATTTTCTTCTGGTTCTATCAATAGCATAATAGAGAAGAATATTTCAGCTACCGCAAAAACCAAATTAATTATTGAGAATGCCTTTCTTTCATGAATTTCATGTAAGCCTTCATTTATTTCCATTGTAGAATTAACTACAGTCGCAGCTGCCCACATTACACTTACTTTATATACATTGCCATGGAATATAGATAATATTAATACACCAGCAATAATAGTAAATATCGCACTACCAATATGGTTATTAGATTCCTTATAGCCTCTATCTACTATTTCTTTCATTAATTCTAATGATGCAACTAATAATAAATCAATACCAACAATCAAAAAAATATAATCTTCTATTTGTTCGTTTAATACTAATATTAATATACCACCAACCAAATAAGATATAGTCCTTAATATTGATAAAGCTCTTGCGATACGAAGGACTTTTTTTATTGTTCTATTAAATATACCAGCCAATTAAATCACTCCCTAAAAAATATATATTAATTATAAATCTTTTTACTAATGAAAACTAGAAAAAATATCCCAACAAATCGTTGGGATAGATACTTGTTATGCAGATAAGACTTCTTTTACAAAACATAAATCTAGGCTCAATAATTTGGCTATAGTCATTTCATCAGCACCATTTTTGTACATTGTCTTAATATTTTCTTTGATAGTATTTGCTTTACCTTCAGCAATACCTCGTGCTTTACCTTCAGCAATACCTTCTGCTTTACTTTCTTTTCTCATATCATCTATTGCTTTACACATATTTATCTTACCATCACTTTCGTTAATTTCTAATCCTGCATTTAATACTACATTTAATAATTCATAAATTTCAGGATTTAAGTCTTGATATTTATTAAATAATGATTCGCTAAACTCATCTTTATTATTTGATTTTTTAATTAATTCAAATAATCCTGCCAGATTATGATCTAATTTATTTAGGTCTTCTTCAGCCATTTTAAATGGCTCAATTATATTTAGTTTATAATTAGGAACAAATTCTTTTAATTTTTCATCGAACGGTTCAAACATTGAATATAAATCTCTTGGACCAGTCCATTCTTTGTCACTATAAAATATTACTAAAGTAATAACTGGTTTCAATCTTATTTTAACATTATTTTCTTTTTTTTCAATCAAGCTTCTTTGATTTTTATAACTAAATGAATCATAAATCATATTTCTAATTACCATATCATAATCCACTTTAGTTTGATTTTCTATTCCTAATAATACATAAGTATTTTCATCTGAAGTTTTAACAATAGCTTCTTTAAAAATATCTCTTTCTCTTGCAGTTGTTTTAGGAATATTAACTACATTTTTTGTATCTAATTCTTTCACATTTACGATTACTTCTTCTCCACCATATAAATAATAA
>JAFSWG010000031.1 GCA_017444645.1 Acholeplasmatales bacterium
CTATCTGCTATTTATGCATCACAAGGTGATTCTCCTGCAGCTGATGTTACAACAGCATATAATGATGGTTTAGCTGCAATCGATGCTGCAACAAATAAGGATGCAGTTGATACAGCTTATGCTACTGCAGAATCTATTCTTAATGCTGCTGATTTAACATTAGATGAATATAAACAAGTGTTAAAATCTAATTTATTAGGTTATCGTGATGAATATAAAGCACTAATTCCAAGCACTGATACAGCTACAAGTGAATCCATAGTACATACTTGGTTAGATGGTGTAGAAGCAATTGATGACGCTACAACAAAAGCTGCTGCTTATGCTGCATACCAGAATTGCGTAGCTTCAATGTATGATCTAACACATTAGTATTTATTCAATATTCTAATTAAATAGTATAATATCTATTTAAACTTAATACATTAAGGCAATCCCCTTCGGATTGCCTTTTTGGTCTATCTAAAAACGTAATCTCATTTACTTTCATATTCGTTTTCATTTTTTCTTATGCTATAATAAAAATGTATTTTAAAAACGGTTAATACGAGGGGATTTTTATGAATTATTATGAGGGAAAAAAAGGCTGGGTTGAATGTATAACTGGCCCAATGTTTGCTGGAAAAACAGAAGAATTAATGAGAAGAATTAAAAGAATGGAATTAGCTGGTAAGAATTATTTAATATTCAAACCATCTATTGATGATAGATATAGTGATTGTATGATAGTATCACACAATAAAAAATCTATGAAAGCTATTAGTATTGAACATGGTAGTGAAATTAAAAGACATCTAAAGAAGAATACTCAAGCTATTGTTATTGATGAAGTTCAATTCTCTGATGAATCATTAGTTAAATATTTAAAACAATATGCTGATATGGGATATAGAGTAATTTGTGCAGGATTAGACACAAACTTTAGAGGAGAACCATTTGGTTCAATTGGTAATATCCTAGCTATCAGTGATGATGTAGTTAAATTAACCGCAATCTGTTCTTGCTGCGGAGAGCCTGCAACTAGAACTCAAAGAATAATTGAAGGTAAGCCTGCATATTATAATGATCCAATTATTTTAGTTGGTGAAATGGAATCTTATGAAGCTAGATGTAGAAATTGTCATGTTGTATTAGATGGCGATGAAAAATCAAATGGATAAAGATATTAAATATATGAAAGAAGCTATCAAAGAAGCTAAAAAAGCTTATTTGATAGGAGAGATACCTGTAGGTGCTATAATAGTATATAAAGATAAAATTATAGCTAGAGGATACAATAAAAGAGAAACAAATAATCAAGCTATAGATCATGCTGAAATTATAGCTATAAAAAAAGCCTCTAAAAGGCTTAATTCATGGCGTCTTGATGATTGTACCCTTTATATTACATTAGAGCCTTGTGTGATGTGTAGTGGGGCTATAATTCAATCTAGAATACCTAAAGTAATGTATGGTGCATACGATAATAGATTTGGATGTCATAAAAGCATCACAAATCTATTCGATATTAAATTCAATCATAATGTTTTAATTAATGGTGGATTATTAGAAGAAGAATGTAGTAGTTTAATTAAATCATTCTTCAAAGAGTTAAGAGAAAAGAAGAATTAAACTTGAAAAATAATATCTCTTATGCTATTATTTAAAATGTCCTTAGCCAATTGTCTGCTGTGAACCAGGTCAGGATCGGAAGGTAGCAGCCTTAAGCGTGTGGGTGATGTGGTTAAGGCGCTTATATAATAAATTATGTCTGCAAATCTGCAGGCTTTTTTTATTTTCTTTTATGTTTTATAATAATATAAAGGAGTTGGTCTATATGTCAATTAAAGATAAAATATTAGATTCAGCAAAAGAAATATCTAAATATTTGGCAGTAAAAAAGGTTTATGACAAATTCTTTTCAAGATATGATAGGCCTAATTATGATATAACTCCAGGGTTAGTATGTATTGATAGATGTAATTTAAATAGAATAGATATATCATTTAATTCTAATAATTATTTATTAAAAGGATATTATTATCCTAATAATTCCAATAAATTAGTTGTTGTATGCCATGGCTTAAGAAGTGGTTCTGATGATTATTTACCATTTATTAACTATTTTATTAATAATGGTTATGAATGCTTTAGCTTTAATTATAAAGGAACATACGAAAGTGAAGGTAAAGGCACTGTAGGTATGTCTGAATCATTAGTTGATTTAGATAATGCGCTAAAATACATTAAAAAAGATAATTTATTTAAAAATAAAGATATATATTTATTTGGTCATTCTTGGGGTGGCTTTGCAGTATGTAGCGTATTATCGCTACATCATAATATAAAGGCTGTAGCATCTATCTCAGGCTTTAATGATGCGGCAACAATGATAGTAGATAAAGGTGTATTTTATGTCGGTGAAGTAGCTGCCTTACCAAAAGAATATATAGATAGTTATCAATATGAATTATTTAAGGATTATTTAAAATATAACGCAGTAATGGGTATTAATAATACTAATGCTAAAATATTATTAGCTCATGGTAATAATGATATGGTAGTAGATTATATTAATGAATCAATTATGTCAAAAGCTAATTATTTTATTAATAATAATGTATCTTATTATATAGGTAAAGATTATAATAATGGACATGAAAGTATATTGTATTCTAAAGAAGCTAATGAATATCAAAAGGAAGTAAAAAGACAAATTAAAAAGCTTAAAAATAATGAAGAAGAATTAAAAATATATATTAGTAATGTAGATCATTATAAATATAGTGAAATAAATGAAGAATTATTTAAAAAGATAATTAATACATTTAAATAAAGTTAAAAAAGATATCCTAATTTAATTGTTAGGATATTTTTTCTTGACATATAAAAAATTAATAGTATAATCAATTTGAAAATGATTTTCAATTTGGAGGAAATATGGCGAGAGAATCATATAATACTAGGACTAAAGAAATAGTAAATGAAGAAATTAAATATTTTAAAAATGGCTTTACTATCAAAGAATTAAAAGAATCATTAGATAGTAAAAATATTAAAATAGGATTAACTACTATTTATCGTACATTAGATAAATTAGAAGAAGACGGAATAGTAAAAAAGTATTTTGATGAAAATAATATAACACATTTTAAATATGTTAATGATTGTAGTAGTGAAAGACATTTTTATTTAAAATGTATTAAATGTGATAAGATGTATCACATTGATTGTAGTTGTATAGATGATTTAAGTATTCATGTGTTGAAACAACATAAATTTTCTATTGATACTAGAAATATTATTTTATCTGGTATTTGCAATGGTTGTAAAAATTTTATTAAATTATAATTGGAGAGAATATGAGAAAAAGATTATTAGGTATTATTTTATTATTATTTGGAACATTATTTACATTATCTTCTTGTGGAAACAATAAAACAGATATTGTATCAACATGTTTTGCAGGATATGATCTTGCAAGAGCGGTAGCTAAAGATAAAAAGACAACGTCAATGTTATTAAAGCCAGGTCTAGAATTACATGATTATTCACCATCACCTGCTGATATTGAAAGAGTTATATCATCAGAAATTTTTATCTATATTGGTGGGGAATCAGATGAAACTTGGGTAGAACAACAAATATTACCATCAGTAGATAAAAATAAAACAAAAATAATAAATATGATGGAATTAGTTAAAAATAGTGGAAAAACATATAATGAAGAAGATCCTGAATCTGCAGAAATAAAAGAAGATGGAGAATCAGAAGAAGAATTAGAATTAGATGAGCATATTTGGAATTCATTTACAAACCAAGAAATTATTCTTAGTGCTATATGTAAAGCATTATGTGAAATAGATAATGAAAATGAATCATATTATCTAAAAAATAGAGATTCTTATTATGAAAAATTACACGAAGTAGATATAGTATATAAGGATACTATAGCGGCTGCTAGTAAAAATTTAATTGTATTTGCTGATAGATTCCCATTATTATATTTTGTAAAAGAATATGGTCTACAATATGATGCAGCATTTAAAGGCTGTGATACAGACACTAATTCAAATCCATTAGTAACTGAAAGATTAACTAAAAAAATAGAAGATAATAATTTAAGAGTTGTTTTTGTAATTGAATTATCCGAATTAACAATTGCAGATACAATTATTTCTAATTGTAAAAATGATGGATTTGTAGTTGAAAAGATGGTATTCTATACAATGCATAATGTTTCAACGGATGATTATAATAACGGAGTTACTATGGTTGATCTTATGAAGAAAAATATATTAAGTTTAAAGGAAGCACTAAATTAGGAAGTGATTTTATGTTATTTGAGGTTAAAAACCTTAGCTTAGGTTATGAAAAAGAAAAGATAATTAATAATATTTCTTTTTGTGTCAATGAAAAAGATTTTATTATAGTTGTTGGTAAAAACGGTGCTGGTAAGTCTACATTGATAAAAGGAATATTAGGATTAATTAAGCCTATGGAAGGTGAAATTATTTTTGATTCTTCACTTAATAGAAAATTAATAGGTTATATGCCTCAAGAAACTAAAGTAGAATCTAGCTTCCCTGCAAGTGTAATAGAAATAGTTTTATCAGGAAGAATTAATAAAATGGGTTTTAGACCATTTTATAATAAAGTAGATAAAGAAAAGGCTATTGAAGCTTTAAAGATATTAAATGTATATGATATTAAAGACAAATCATTTTGTGATTTATCTGGAGGCCAAAGACAAAAGGTTTTACTTGCAAGAAGCTTATGCGCTACAGATAAATTATTGATTTTAGATGAGCCAAGTAATAATCTAGATAATACATCAAGAGAAGAATTCTATTTATTATTAATGAAATTAAATAAAGAATTAGGAATAAGTATTATTATGATTAGTCATGATGCTGATATCGATAAAATGCTAGGAAATAAAGTATTAAGAATCATGGATAATGGTTATGAATTTAATGATATAGAGGAGGAATAATATGGCTGATTTATTTCAAATCTTATCTAGAGAATATATTAGATATGCCTTTATAGTAGGTATTACAATGTCAGTTTGTGGTGCTTTACTTGGTGTATCCTTAGTTTTAAAAAAGCATTCAATGATAGGTGATGGCTTATCACATGTAGGCTTTGGTGCAGTAGCGGTAGCAGCTTGCTTCGGGTGGGCACCTTTAGCTTTTGCGATACCTATGGTTATGGTTTCGTCATTTTTAATATTATGGTTAGCTAATAAAAATAAAGTATTTGGTGATAGCGCAATTGCTATATTTTCAACATTAGCTTTAGCTATTGGTTATGCAGCAATTGAGCTTGGTGACGGTGTTAATTTTAATGTAGGTAATTATTTATATGGTTCATTACTAGGTGTAAGCTTAACAGAAGTAATAATTAGTATAGTAGTAATGATAATAGTTGTTTCCTTATATATCCTTTTATACAATAGGATATTTAGTGTTACATTTGATGAAACATTTTCTAAATCAACTGGTACAAAGACTACTTTAATTAATATTATTATTTCTATATTAACTTCACTTACAGTAGTAATTGGTATGAAGGTAATGGGAGCATTATTAATTACATCATTAATTATTTTCCCTACATTATCTGCAAGACAAATATTTAAAACATATAAGGGTGTAACAATATTTGCGTTAATTTCTAGTGTTATATCTTTTACAACAGGATTATTGTTAACATGTATGATTCCTAATTTGCCTATTGGATCATCTATAGTTTTTGTTAGCTTTATTGTATGCATGATATGTTTATTAATTGGTAAAATTAAAAAATAGTATTTAATTTAAAAGGGCTTCTAGTGAGCCTTTTTAAATTTATATAATATAAATTATGTTAAATTGTATTGCATATATTTTTTCCTTTTATTTTATAACTTGTTATGATATAATACTTTTGTATTTTTTAGATAATATAAAGAAAAGGTGATTTTAATGAGAGTAAATCCAAAATTATATCCTGTTGCAGATGAAGTAACTCCATATGAAACTCAAACTTGGGAAAACCGCAAGGTTGAGATTTATTTAATGGATTCATTTGAAGGAATTAAAGAAGAATTTGTAATTAAGAAAGGTCAATTCGCTGTTTGGTCAAGTATGGATGGCGAGAATTATAGATTATTCTTAGAGAATGGTTATTTCGAAAGAGTAAAGGAATTATATACTGAACCTGTAAATAAGATTTGGTTAGATTTCTATGATACAACAGATGGAATTTCAAGAAAGTTTTCTAATTTCTTTATTTATCCATTAATGGGTGTTGCAGTTATCGCATGTGTATTATCAATTTTCTTATCACAATATATGCCATCATTTGTAAGCTGGATTATTATTGGTGTTTTAGCTGCAATGTTTGTCGCTATGATTTTTGTTAATATGAAGGTTAAGAAAGTAGTATTAAATGAAAATACAAAGGCAAGACAAAAAATTATTGATCACTTTGGTGGAAATAGATTTGATGAATTAATTGAAATGCAAAAAGCATATATGGATGAATATTTTGAAAATTTATATCCTGAAGATAAAGTAGAAGAATCAAAAGAAGACACTGAAACAGCTAAAATTGAAGCTCCAAAAGAGGAAACTGAAGCTGTTGAAGAAGTAAAAGAAGAAAATACATCAAATGAAGTTAAAGAAGAAAGTGCTGAAGAAACAGTAGAAACTGAAGAAAAGACTGTTGAAACTTCTGAAGAAACAAAAGAGCCTGAAGAAGAAAAGGCTGAGTAAAATAGAGAGGAAATTAAAAATGAGTTCAATTGATACTTTATGTATAAATTCACTAAGAGTTGTTGGTGCGGAAATGATCACAAAGGCTAAAAGTGGTCACCCTGGTATTGTATTAGGCGCTGCTCCTATTTTACATACATTATTTACTAAGCATATTAATATCGATGCAGAAGATGATAAGTGGTTTAATAGAGATAGATTTATTTTATCTGCTGGCCATGGTTCAGCATTATTATATGAATTATTACATTTATCTGGATTTGATGTTACATTAGATGATTTAAAGAACTTCCGTCAAAAAGGAAGCAAAACTCCTGGACATCCAGAATATGGTCATGTACAAGGTGTTGAAATTACTACAGGTCCTCTAGGACAAGGTATTGCATCAAGTGTTGGTATGGCACTTGCTGAAAATTTCTTAGCTGCAAAATTCAATAAGCCAGGCTATGATATTATTGATCATTACACATATGTATTATGTGGAGATGGAGATTTACAAGAAGGTATTTCTATGGAAGCTGCATCTTTAGCTGGTCATTTAAATTTAAAGAAATTAATCGTATTATATGATTCAAATGATGTTCAATTAGATGGTGATGTTAATCAAACTAACTCAGAAGATACAAAGGGTAAGTTTGAAGCAATGAATTGGAACTATATTAGAGTCGCTGATGGTAATAATATTACATCATTAGATTCAGCAATTAATACAGCAAAAGATTCAAATAAGCCAACAATAATTGAAATTAAAACAGTAATTGGCTATGGTGCTCCTAATAGCGGTGAATCATCAGTTCATGGTAAACCAATGCCAGAAGATGACATTAAAGCTTTAAGAAAGAATTTAGGCTATAATGGTCCAGTATTAGAATATCCTGAAGAAGTAATTAATTATTATAAAACTAATGTAACTGAAAGAGGCATTAAGGCTGCATCTTACTGGAATGAAATGTTAGCTAATTACCGTGATGATTATAAAGAAGAATATGATGAATTCATTAAGTTCATGTACAATGAATTCAAATTAGATGATTTATCTGATATGCCAAAATATGAAGTTGGTTCAGAAGAATCTACTCGTAAGGAAATGGGTAAATATATCGATTATTTATCTACAAAGCTTCCTAATATTATTGGTGGTTCTGCAGACCTTTCATCATCTACAATGGTAAAGGGTGCTGATGGTGTTTATGGTCCATCAAACCCACTTGGAAGAAATATTAAATTTGGTGTTCGTGAGCATGCGATGGCTGCCATTACTAATGGTATTACATTACATGGTGGATTAAGAGGATATTGTGCTGGTTTCTTTGTATTCAGTGATTATTTAAAACCAGCTGTAAGATTAGCTGCAATTATGCACCTTCCATCATTATTTTTCTTCTCACATGATACAATCTGTGTAGGAGAAGATGGTCCTACTCATCAACCAGTTGAGCAATTAACAATGTTTAGAAGTATGCCTAATACAAATGTTATTAGACCAGCAGACGCTACTGAAATGGCAGAAGCTATGATTTTAGCATTTGGTAATAATACTTACCCAACAGTTGTTACATCATCTCGACAAGCCTTACCTAATTTAGCATGTACAAGTGCTGAAGGTGTTAAGAAAGGTGCTTATATCGCTTATAAGTCATCTAAGGCAGCAAAGGCTACATTAATTTCTTGTGGTTCTGAATTATTTATTACAATTAATGCTGCTAAGAAGCTTGAAGAAGAAGGAATTTATTGTAATGTAGTATCTATGCCTTCTATGTTCTTATTCGATCAACAATCAAAAGAATACAAAGAAGAGATTCTACCAAAGAACAAATTAAAAGTTGCAGTAGAACTTGGAGCTTCAATGCCTTGGTACAAATATGCTGATGAAGTTTATGGATTAGATGAATTTGGTGCATCTATGCCAATTAAGCATATCCATGAAACATATGGCTTTACAGCAGAAGCTATTAGCGAAAAAATTAAAGAATATTTAAATAAGTAAAAAAATTGGTTGTCGCAATTAAAGTGACAACCAATTTTTATTTATCATTTATTTTTTAAATATTTTTCCATTAAGTCATTAGCTGGCATAGGCTTATCAAAGTAGTAGCCTTGAATTAATGTACAACCTATTTCTTTTAAGAAATCAACATTCTCTTTAGTTTCAACGCCTTCACATAAAACATTTATATTAAGGCTTTTAGCAAGATTAACAATAAATTTTAATATTGTTCTTTCTCTTTCTCCTTCAATATTTGAACAGAAATTTTTATCTAGCTTGATAGTGTCAAAATCAAATGTAGCTAAGCTTGATAAATTAGAATAACCTGTACCAAAATCATCCATTGATATTTGATATCCAGCTTTGTGTAATTTTTTCATTAAATTAATAACATTATTAACATTTTTAACATATGTACTTTCTGTTATTTCAATTTCTAAATATTTTGATGGAATATCATATTTTTGTCTTATTTCATTTATTCTATCAAAATATCCATCTAGATTAGTTTGATACATTGATAAATTGACAGAAATTGTAACAGGAGTATAACCTGAATCAATTACATTTCTTTGAAATTTGCATACATTTTCAAAAACATGTAAATCTAATTCTTTAATAAATCCATTTTCTTCAAATAGCGGAATAAATATATCAGGGAAAATCATTTTTTCATCTTTATACTTCCATCTAGTTAAAGCTTCGGCTCCTGCAATCTTATTAGTTAAACTATCAATTTTAGGTTGGAGATATAATTTAAATTCCCCCTTTTCCATTGCTCTAGTTTGATAAAGTTCTAATTCATTCTTTATTTTTTGTTTTTCATACATTTCTTCTGTAAAGAATAAAATTTTTTCATCCTTCTCAAGTGCTTTTTTTCTAGTTAAATTAGATTTATCAATAGTTTTATTTAAATTATCATCAGGATTATGAATACATATACCAGCTCTTAATTTAAAATGATATCCATATTTAAATTTATCTTGTATTAAGTTAGATAGTTTATTAACATATTCAGTTAAATAATCTTTATCTATACTAGGAGACATAATAATGAAATTATCTCCAGATGTTCTAGTAAATATTTCTTCATCAGAAATCTTAGTTAATGTTTTAGCAGTATATTTTAATGCATCTTCGATGGCAGTAGTGCCTAATACATCAGCTAGATGTAAGAAATTTTCATAACTTAAATTAATAATAGAATAATTATCGTCATATTCATGCTCATTAAAATATGTATATACAACATCCATCCATTTAGTGAAATTATAAAGATTTGTTAATCTATCATATGATATTCTTTTTTCAAATAAGTCAGCCTCATATTCTTTATACATAAATATAGCGAATAATTTTGAAATAAGATTTAGTGCTGATATATCTTTTGGATTCCAAAATCTATTTGAATTACACATTTCAAATCTTAATAATCCTACTTCAATATCTGTATATTTTAAAACAAATGCTAATATAGCTGATACATCATCTTCCTTTAATATAGGATAGACTGGTACATTTTTGTTTGAATCAACTTGTACCATTTTAACCATACCAGTGTTATCGTATGATTTGTTCCATAAATCAACATGATTTTGATTAAGCACTAAAGGATGAGCTGGAACTAGTGGGCTATGCCACTGATATATTTTCATTGGTTTTTTTGTATCAGGATTCATAATGAATAAATTAATTCTTTCAAGTAGGAAATATGTTCCAATTAATGATAATGCATCCTTGATATTTTTTTCTTTTGAACCTTCCCTATTAATTATTTCATATATACCAGAAATAATATTAAAGTTAGTAGCGATATGTGATGCGTTATTAAATTGTATCTCAGGCAATTGGAAATTAAGAGAAGAACCACATTTGTTCTCATCGTAAATTACAAAGCAGTTTTTGCCTTTTCTTTTTCCTCTTTGTAAAGCCATATATGCTCTTTTATAAATATTTAACGAATCAGATCCATCTAATGGATAAGATGCACAGCCTATTGTTGCTGTAACTGTAACTTGTTTAATATTATGACTAATTAAATTTATTACTGAATTTCTTAGTTCTTGGACTTTTTTATAAACTGAATCATAATCAGTATTTGCATATAGTAAAATTAAGAATTTATCACCAGTTTCTCTTGCTACATAGCCATCAGTTTTTATTATTCTTTTGATAGATGCAGCTGTTTCTACTAATAATATATCTCCAAACATTGTTCCATATTTATCATTAAATGAAGTGAAATTGTCTAAATCAAAAATCATAAAAATGAATGGTATTTCATTAGATATTGAATTTTTAATAATTGGAATAAGTGAATCTTTTGTTAATACTCTTGTTAAATCATCGGTTTTTTTGTTTCCAATATTGTATTCACTAGAAAAAGATAAGATAGCTTTATCATCAGAAATCTTTTTTCCTTTAACAATAATAGGTACTTTTTCATAATTAAGTGTTTCATATTTAGCTTGTAAAGTAAATATTGCATCATCACCTATATTTAGCTGATTTAAAAACCTATTCATTTTTCCATTTGATTCTTCGTTAAAATTACCATTTTTTGTAAAAAGATCAGCAAATTCTTCATAACTGATATTTTCTGCTAACTTAACATCACCATCAAACACAAGCTCAACAATAGCTTTTTTTGTATCGACAAAAATAATATAGCTGTCGTAAAGTTTTAGTATTTCATCATAATAATCTCGCTTCATAATAACACCTTCTTAGGATTTTATATAGATATAAAATTTTAAAAAGAAAACCTATATTGTTAATTTTAACATATAAAAAATAGTGAGTCAATATTGTCAATATTGTTTGAAAATGGTAATATTTTGTAGTATTATTTAGTAGATATTTATAAAATATCTTTTTTGGATGGTGAGATTATGTATGATGTAATAGTCGTTGGTGGTGGTCATGCAGGTTGTGAAGCCGCAATTGCTGCCAGCAAAATGGGTTTAAATACAATATTAGTTACAGGAAATTTAAATATGGTAGGTTCTATGCCATGTAATCCATCAATTGGTGGACCTGCTAAGGGTGTAGTAGTTAGAGAAATTGACGCTCTTGGTGGATATATGGGTAAGAATGCAGATTTATGCCAAATCCAAACAAAAATGCTAAATCGTAGTAAAGGACCTGCAGTATGGGCTTTAAGATTTCAAGAGGACAAATTATTATATTCTAGAGAAATGTTAAAGTATTTAAAAACATTAGATAATCTTACTTTAAAAGAAGGATATGTAACTGATTTATTAGTAGAGAATAAAACTATAAAAGGAATTATAGTTGAGGATAAAGAAGAGGTTTTGGGTAAGACTGTAGTTTTAACAACTGGTACATATTTGGATTCTAGAATTTTAAGAGGTCATTGGACTAAAAATGAAGGACCAGATGGTCAAAGAACTACAAAAGGAATTAGTGAAGCATTAAGAAGATGTGGATTTACTATTCAAAGATTAAAAACTGGTACACCTCCAAGAATAAAAGCATCTACAATTGATTTTAGTAAGACATCAATTGAAAATGGTGATGAAATTACATGGCATTATAGCTTTGATAAAGGATATGATTCTTTATTAAATGTAAAAATACCATGTCATTTAACATATACTAATTTAGATATTCATAATTTAATTTTAGATAACTTAGATGAATCATCAATGTATGGTGGAGTAATTAAAGGAATTGGTCCTAGATATTGTCCATCAATTGAAACAAAGATAGTTAGATTTAAGGATAAGGATAGACATCAAATATTTTATGAACCAGAATCTTTAGAATTAGATCAAACTTATATTGGTGGCTTTTCAACATCAATGCCTGATGATATCCAAGATAAAATGATTAGATTATTACCAGGACTTGAAAATTGTGAAGTAATTAGATATGCATATGCAATTGAATATGACGCGATTGATCCACTTGAATTATGGCCATCACTTGAAACTAAGGTTGTTAATAATTTATTTACTGCAGGTCAAATTAATGGTACTTCAGGCTATGAAGAGGCTGCAGGACAAGGCTTAATTGCAGGTATTAACGCAGGTCTAAAAGTAAAGGGTGAAAAGCCATTAGTTTTAGGTAGAGATGAAGCATATATTGGTGTTATGATTGATGATTTAGTAACTAAGGGAACTGATGAGCCTTATCGTTTATTAACATCAAGAGCTGAATATAGATTATTATTAAGACATGATAATGCTGATTTAAGATTAAGAGAATATGGTTATAATGCTGGTACCATATCAGCTGAGCAATATAATAGATTAAATAAGAAGAAAGAAGCAATTGAAAAATTAATTGCTGATTTTAAGACAATTAAGATTAACTTAAATATTGCAAATAGTATCATTGAAAAATACAATTCTACACCTCTTAATGAAAGTATGTCTTTAGCAAACTTAATAAAAAGACCAGAAATCAATTACGTTATAATAAAAGAGTTATTAGAAGCATCTGATATTAAGCTTGATATTGATTGTGATGATGTAGATGAAATATTAGAACAAACAGAAATTCATTATAAGTATGAAGGTTATATAGTTAAAGCACGTGAGCAAGCTAGAAAGATGAATAATTTTGATAGTATGTTAATACCATCTAATATTAATTATGATGATGTGGATAATATTGCATTAGAAGCAAGAGAGAAATTTAAAAAGATTTTACCAGTAAGTATCGGACAAGCATCAAGAATTAGTGGTGTTAATCCAGCTGATATTTCTGTATTAGTAGTATATATTGAGAAGATGAATAGAAAAGGAGAAAAATAATATGGATTTCAAAAGTGAATTAGAAAAACTTAATATTAATTTAACTGATGAAATGAAAAATAAGTTTGAATTGTATTATTCTAAACTTGTTGAAGTAAATAGTTATATGAATTTAACAGCTATTACTGAGTATGATGAAGTATATATTAAGCATTTTTTAGATTCGCTTTTTATTACTAAAGCAATTAATAATAATAATAATCCATATGCTATTTTAGATGTAGGTTCTGGCGCAGGATTTCCATCAATTCCTTTAGCAATTGTAGACAAAAATGCCAATGTAACAATTATAGATGCCTTAAATAAAAGAATTAATTTCTTAAATGATTTAGTTAAATATATTGGAATCAATAATGTTATTGCATATCATAAAAGAGCTGAGGAGTACGCTGTAGAAAAAAGAGAATCGTTTGATTATGTTACAGCAAGAGCTGTCGCAAGATTAAATGTATTATCTGAATTATGCTTACCACTTGTAAAAATTGGTGGCTATTTTATAGCTATGAAGGGCCAAGGTGGAAAAGAAGAGCTTGACGAGGCTATGAATGCTGTTAAAATTCTTGGTGGTTCTGTAGAAAGAATAATAGAGGTTTCTTTACCTGATGACTTAGGTAAGAGAGAGATAATTTTAATTAAAAAAATAAAGCCTACATCAAATAAATATCCTAGAGAATTTAAAAAGATTAAGGAGAGACCATTATAATGTATGTTTTAAATGATATTATTAAAACAAAAAAGCCACATGTATGTGGCTCTAATGAATGGAAAATAGTTAGAACTGGTGCTGATATTAAGCTTGAATGCCAGGGCTGTAAAAGAATTATAATGCTTGCTTCTTATGAATTAGATAAAAGAATTAAAAAATAAAAATGTTAAAGGGCTTTTAATGAAATTAAAGATAAAAATTAATGCCCTTTTATTTTTTAAAAAAAGATAAAATAGTTGTTGACATTGTTTTTTTAAAATGATATACTAAATGAGCACTGCACAAAACAGGGCATAATAATGGTCAGGTAGCGAAGAGGCTAAACGCGGCAGACTGTAAATCTGCTCCTTAGGGTTCGCTGGTTCGAAACCAGCCCTGACCACCATCTTATTTAATATAATATTGATTGACATGTAAAATGAAAAATGATATTATATTATTCGCGCAGTTATATAGCTGTGAATTGAGTCTTTGAAAACTGTATATGACGAAATAAACGTAACGTTAAACAAACAATACAATTCTGAAAAAGAGAATTGAGCAAAGAGTATTAAACACGAAAAAATA
>JAFSWG010000032.1 GCA_017444645.1 Acholeplasmatales bacterium
AATTCTTCAAGTCTAGTAATAATATTTAAACGATATCTATCAATGTTATCTGTTACTTTAAGTCTGACATAACTCTTATCATAAATGTCATTCTTATATGCGATTAGCTTTTCCATTAAGTTTTTGATTTCAGTATTATCAACTACAGATTGAATATATTCTTTCATTCTTGCATCAAGTCTTCTAATCGCTCTAATAAGTTGTCTAGTATCACTGTATACTAAACTGAATGTTAATGAATAATCAACATTGTCTTTTTGACTTAGTAGTGAATAGATATTATAAATATAACCTTGATACTCATTAGGATTAACATAATCTGCTGGTAATTCTTCATCAGCAAATTCAACCTGTGGATAAGCATTCAATATCGCTTCGCATAATGTTATAGCAACATCTGTGAAATTTAGTATTTCAACATAGTCATTAGTAACATCAACATAAATCCAACCACATTCTTCCATACGTCTTAAGATGTAGTTAGCTAATTCTCTTTTGCTTTGTGGATTAGATTCCTCATCCTCTTCATTTTCAGTTTCATAAAGATAACTAGAATTAGTATCTAAAAAATAAATTAAATCATCTACAACAACCTTTTTATCGATACCAAGGATTGAACCAGTTTCATAAACCTTGAATACCTGAAGTATACTTGCTAGATAAATTCTTCTATTTTTTGATGATAACAAAGAGAAAAAGTTATCTGGGACCATATCAAAAAAATCCATTTTTTTAAATCTCCCTTTTCTATTTAAAATATACATTTTAATTTTATCAAAAAAGCGCTTTACATTCAATCTAAAAACCCCACTTTTTTTAAGAAAAATAGCACTTTTTTATAAAAAAATGAGACACAAGAATGTGTCTCACAAAAATTCATTTTAAACATTAAATTTAAAAAGTAAAATGTCGCCATCTTGGACTGCGTAATCTTTGCCTTCTTGTCTTACTAGACCAGCTTCACGAGCCTTAAGTGCGCTACCACATTTTATCAAATCATCATATGCTGTAGTCTCTGCTCTAATGAATCCTCTTTGGAAATCAGTATGAATAATTCCAGCACATTCAGGAGCTAGCATTCCCTTTTTAAATGTCCATGCACGACATTCATCTGGTCCTACTGTGAAATAAGTTGCAAGACCTAAAAGATCATATGTTTCTTTTACAAGCTTATTTAAACCTGGTTCTTCTACTCCATAATCAGCTAAAAATTCTTTTTTAGATGCATCATCAAGTTCGGAAATTTCAGCTTCTATTTCTGCAGATATTGCAATACATTTAGCATGATTTTCTTCTGCATATTTTAATAATGCTTGATAATTCTTATCTCCTGATTGGTCTGCAATAAAATCTTCAGATACATTTGCGACAATCATGAATGGTTTTGAAGTTAAAAAACCATAGTTTTTTATGTATTGTAATTCTTCTTTAGAAAAATCTAAAGCACGAATTGGTTTTTCTGATTCTAATTGCCTTTGTAATTTTAATAATAATGCATATTCAAATGGTGCATCATCCATTTTAGATTGTGCCTTTTTTTGTAATTTAGCAGCTCTATTTTGAACTTGTTCTAAATCGGCTAAAATAAGCTCTAAATTGATAATTTCTGCATCTCTAACCGGATCTACTCCACCTTCAACATGAGTTACATTACCATCTTCAAAGCATCTTACAACCTCTAAGATTGCATCACAATTCCTAATATTACCTAAAAATTGATTTCCTAATCCTTCACCTTTAGAGGCACCTTTAACAAGACCTGCGATATCTGTAAATTCACATACTGCTGGAATTGTCTTTTTTGGCTTATACATATCTGATAATACCCATAATCTATTATCAGGTACTTCAACCATACCTACATTTGGTTCTATTGTTGCGAAAGGATAGTTAGCAGCTAATGCTCCTGCCTTCGTAATTGCGTTAAATAATGTTGATTTACCTACATTAGGTAATCCAACTATACCTGCAGTTAATGCCATAATAAAAACTCCTTAATTATTTTAAATATAATTGATTATAAGCATCAATTGATTCTTGAATAACTTGTTTAGCTTCTTTTGCTCCAAAAACATCTGTAACAACTGTTTTCTTTCCTTCAAGTTGCTTATATACGGTAAAGAAATGTTTGATTTCTTCAAATAAATGATCTGGTAATTCAGAGATATCGTTATAAATATTCATAGATGGGTCATTGATACATACTGAAATGATTTTCTCATCAATTGCTTCTTCATCTATCATTTTAACGACACCAATTGGTTTACATCTAACTAAAACAAGTGGATCAAAAGATTCATTACTTAATACTAATACATCAAGTGGATCCTTATCATCACTATAAGTTCTTGGAATAAAACCATAATTTGCAGGATAGTGAGTTGATGTATATAGAATTCTATCTAATATAATTAATCCTGTTTCTTTATCTAATTCATATTTTTTCTTGCTACCCTTTGGTATTTCGATACATGCTACGAATTCTTCTTGAGTAATTCGGTCATTATCGATATCATGCCATATATTCATACTAAAAACTCCATTTCTTTATAACATTAGTTATAATAACATAATTTACTATTTATTTCAATTAAATGTGCTCTTTTAAATACGCAAAAAAGAATGACCTGACTTATCAGGTCATTCAATTAATTATTTTATTAAATTTACGATTGCCATTACTTCAGCTTTTAAGCCTTCTAGCTTGGCTTTAGCTTCAGCATCTGTCTTACCAACTACTCCATAATAAACCTTTAATTTAGGTTCTGTTCCAGATGGACGTAATACGAACCACATATTATCATTTAGATAATATTTGATTACATTAGATGTAGGAAGATTGATTTTTGATTTCTTGTCATCATCTTTACCATATTCAGTATGTACAGATAATTTAACATCATCTTTAGCTAAAATCTTGAAATCTTTTAGAGCAATATCAGTTGTTCTAAAATAATCCATTATTCTTCCAATTTTTGCTTTACCTTCAAGTCCTGCAAGACCAATATTAGTTATGCCTTCTAAGTAATAACCATATTCTTTATAAATAGCATTTAAAGCATCTACTAAGTCCATACCCTTTTCACGATAGTATGCAGCAGTTTCACAAAGCATTAATATAGCTTGGATTGAATCCTTATCTCTTACACAATCAGATACTAAGCATCCATATGACTCTTCAAATCCAAATACATATGTTCCTCTACCTGTTTGTTCCATTTCACGAGCTTTTTCACCAATGAATTTGAATCCAGTTAAAGTAATTTCAACTTTTAGACCATATTTTTTAGCAATAGCAATTGGTAATGTAGATGATACATTTGTAGTGAACATATAACCATCCTTAGGTAATGTACCTAATTCTTTTCTTGTCTTACAAATATAATCAAATACTAATGCAGCTGTTTGGTTACCTGTAAATAATACATATTCACCATCATGTTCAACAGCAATACCTAATCTATCAGCATCTGGGTCTGTTGCAAGTACAATTTTAGCACCTAATGCTTTTGCTAAAGCGATTGCTTCATCATATGCTTCTTTGTTTTCTGGATTTGATGTTTTAACACCTGAGAAATCAGGGTCACATGTCATTTGACATGGTAGTGGTACTACATCATAACCTACTGATTGTAATACTTGTGGTGCGAATACTTGTCCTGTACCATGCAATGGTGTATATACAAGTTTGAAATCTTTTTTAAGATTTGGACGTAAAATAATCTTTTTAACTTCAGCGATATATTTTTCATCTACATCTTTTCCAATATAATAAATTAATTCATGATTCTTTGAAGTATCAATTGTGAAATAATCATCAATCTTTTCGATTTCTGCGATTACCTTATCTGCATCTGCAGGAACTAATTGACATCCTGTTTCATCATAAATTTTATATCCATTATATTCTTTAGGATTATGGCTGGCAGTAATCATAATACCACCAATACACTTAAAATTTCTTACTGCATAAGAAAGTTCAGGTGTAGGTCTTAAAGCTTCAAATAAGAAAACTCTAAATCCTAATGTAGATAATACTTCAGCACTAATTCTTGCAAATTCAACAGATTGATGTCTATTATCATGGCTGATTGCAACACCTCTTGCAGCAGCAACTGGTGATTGTTTTAATAAATATCTACCAAATCCTAATGTAGCCTTAGCTACGATATATATATTCATTCTATTAGTACCAGCACCTAAAATTCCTCTTAAGCCTCCTGTACCAAATTCTAGGTCATCTGTAAATGCCTCTTTTAATGCTTGATCGTCCATTGCGTCAAGTTCTTTTTTAAGGTTAGGTTCTAAACCTTTAAACTCTTTCCAAGCCTTAGCTTTTTCTAAATATCCCATTTTATCACGGCTCCTTTTTCTTTATTATATAATAAAAAAACTCGTTAAGCAATAATACTAACGAGTTAAAAATACTATTTATCTCTTTTTTAGTTCATCAAAGACGTCAGTCCAAGAGATTTCTTTAACGCCCATTTCAACTGATAAATGGTAAATTAAATCAGCGATTTCACCAACGATTTCTTGTTTTTTACCATCTTTAAATGCGATTATAGTTTCAGTTGCTTCTTCTCCAACCTTTTTAAGAATTTTATTTTCACCTTTTTCGACTAAATAATTAGTATATGAACCAGCAACAGGGTGCTTAATTCTATCAGCTATTGTAGATTCAAGGTTAAATAGTTCAATATCAGATCTATCAATTTTAGTTCTATTAACAACCATATCGATATCTTCTTCTAAATCTCTATAGAAACATGTTGCATGTCCTGTATGACAAGAAATACCGCCAACTTGTTCAACTTGGAATAGTAAAGCATCACCATCACAATCAATAGATAAGCCCTTCATATGTTGGAAATAGCCTGAAGTTTCTCCTTTTCTCCAAAGTTCATTTCTACTTCTAGAATAATAATACATTTCTTTAGTCTCTAGAGTCTTTTCTAAAGCTTCCTTATTCATGTATGCAACCATTCTAATTTTTTTAGCATGATAATCTTGGATAACACATACTACTAATCCTTTATCATCAAATTTAACTTCTTCTAATATTTCTTTTTTTGTCATAATCTAACATCAACCTTTCTATTTCTTAGGTATTCTTTTAAATCTTTTATTTCTAATTCTTTATAATGGAAAAGACTTGCTGCTAAGCCTGCATCTGCATGTCCTTCAGTAAATACGTCATAAAAATCTTCCATTGAACCAGCACCACCTGATGCTATAACAGGAATAGATACTGCATCAGCAACTAATCTAGTTAATTTAAGCTCAAATCCTTTTTTTGTTCCATCAGCATCCATACTTGTAAGCAAAATTTCACCAGCGCCTAAGCTTTCTGCCTTTTTTGCCCACTCAACGGCATCAAGTCCTGTAGCTTCTCTTCCACCCTTAACATATACTTCATAGAAGCTTCCATTCCATTTAGCGTCAATAGCTACAACTATACATTGATTACCATATTTTTTACTTCCTTCTGAAATAATATTTGGATTCTTAACTGCAGTTGAATTAATTGAAACCTTATCTGCTCCGGCGGCTAAAATATCATGAATATCATCAAGATTTCTAATACCACCGCCAACAGTTAAAGGTATAAATACCTTTTTAGCTGCCTTTTTAATTGTATCAATTAATATTCCTCTTTTTTCATAAGATGCTGTTATATCTAAAAATACAATTTCATCAGCACCTAATTTTGAATATGCTGCAGCTGTTTCAGTAGGATCTCCGGCATCAACTAAATTTATGAAATTTATTCCTTTAACTACTCTACCTTCTTTTAAATCAAGGCAGGGTACAATTCTTTTAGTTAGCATAATTTAATCCTCATATTTAAATATTGCTTCTTTTAAATCAATTTGATTACTATATAATGATTTTCCTAAAATAATACCATAACAGCCAATTGATTTTGCATTTTCTATATCTTTTAAAGATTTAGCACCACCTGAAGCAACAACATTTAAATTTGTATTATCTATAAGCATTTTAGTTTGATTTGTATTAATACCTTCAAGTGTCCCATCTTTTGCTATATCAGTAAAAATGATAGTTTTAATTCCAATTGCTTCTAATTTTTTTGCAAATTCAATTGCATCAATATCAGTTGTATTTAACCAACCATGTGTTGCAACCTTCATATTTTTACAATCAATTCCAACTACAATTTTTTCACTGCCATATTTACTTACAGCTTCTTTAACAAATTCTAGATTTAGGGCACTTGAACCTAATATTACTCTTTTAACACCAATATTTAATAAAGTATCAATTTGAGATAGACTTCTTATTCCTCCACCTAACTCACAATCAATTTTAACATCATTAATTATTCTTTTTAGTGCTTCTAGATTTTTAAAACTACCATCTTTTGCACCATCTAAATCAACAACGTGTAAAAATGTAGCTCCTTGCTCTTTAAATTTTAAAGCTTGGCTTACAGGATCACCATATGTAGTAACTTGATCATAGTCACCTTTATATAGTCTTACTGCTTTACCATCATGTAAATCAATTGCCGGATATAATTTCATTATAATTCACCAAAATTTCTTAATATTTGAAGACCAGTTTCACCTGATTTTTCAGGATGGAACTGACAAGCATATACATTATCTTTTTTTACAGCACTTCCGTATTTAACACCTGCGTAAGTTGTATACGCAATTATATTTTCATCATTACCTGTAAGATAATATGAATGAACAAAATATACATCTTTACCATCTAATCCTTTTAGCAAAGGATTATCTGATACAACTTCTATTTGATTCCATCCCATATGAGGAATCTTATATGAATTATCTTTTGATTCATCAAATTTAACTATTTCACCTTTCATAATGCCAAGGCCCTTATGACGCCCAAATTCATTTGAATATTCAAATAGCATTTGCATACCAACGCATATTCCTAATACTGGCTTACCTGTTTTAATGAATTCATTTAAAACTGGTTCAAAACCTCTATTTCTAAATGTGTCAATGGCATCACCAAATGCGCCTACTCCAGGTAAAATTACCTTATCTGCAGATAATATTTGTTCTTTATCACTAGTAATAATATTTTCTAGTCCTAAATAATCTAATGCGTTTTTAACACTACCTAGATTACCAATACCATAATCTATTACAGCTATCATTAAATCACACCCTTAGTTGTTAAGCTTCCTTTAATATCTTTATTAACCTTAACAGCTTCTCTAATACATCTAGCTAATGCTTTAAACATTGCTTCTATAATATGATGAGCATTATTTCCTCTTAAAATAACAAAATGTAAATTCATTTTTGCATTATCAGCAAAAGATCTAAAGAATTCATCTGTTGTTTCAGTTTCAAAATCACCACATTTTGGAGTATCAAAATGGCAATTAGATTCATAATATGCTCTACCACATAAATCAATTGCACACATAACTAATGCGTCATCCATTGGCATTGTAAATGAAGCGTATCTATTAATACCTGTTTTATCATTTAGTGCTTCATTAAATGCTTGTCCTAAGACAATACCAGTATCTTCAACAGAGTGATGTGTATCAACATTGATATCTCCATCACATACTACATTTAAATCCATACCAGAATGCTTAGCAAGTGTATTTATCATATGATCAAAAAAACCAATTTTAGTATCAACTACAGCTTTACCTTCACCATCAAGATTTAATAATACAGATATTTTTGTTTCTTTTGTTTCTCTTTTAATATTACTATCTCTCATTTTTTAATACCTCCAATAGTTTTTCGTTTTCATATTGTGTACCAACTGTAATTCTATAAACACCTGATTTGAATTTTCTAATATAAATTTTATTTTTTAATAATGCTTCATTATATTTATCATCAAATAAAACATAAATGAAATTTGCTTCAGATTTATATACATTAAAGCCTAAATCTTTTAATTCTTTATAAAGCTTCTCTCTTTCATTAACAATCATTTTTATTTGACCCTTATATAAATCAAAATTCTCGATTGCTGTTTTTGCGATTATTTGAGATATAGTTGTTACACTATATGGTGCTTTTATTGCATCTATCATATCGATATTATCTTTTTTAGATATTGCATACCCAACTCTAATTGATGGTAATGCCATAGCCTTAGAGAATGTTTTAAATGTAATAACATTATCATATTCTAATGAAATAGTACAATAATCTTTAGATGCAAAATCAATATATGCTAAATCAAGCGCAATTAAAGCATCAGTTGATTCAATAATTTTTCTAACTTCTGCTTCACTAAAATATTGTCCTGTAGGATTATTAGGTGTACAGACTAAAACTAATTTTGGATTATATTCTTTAATTGTTTTAATCATGTCATCTACATTAAAAATGTTATTTTCATCACCAAATACAGGTATATATTTAGCACCAACTAATTCAGCAAATACTTTATACATAGAAAATGATGGTGTAAAGCCAATTACAATATCATTTGGTTCAAGTACTGCTCTAAAAACAACATCTAATAATTCATCAGAGCCAACACCAACTGTGACATTTTCAGGTTTTACATTATATCTTCTAGCAATAGCTTTATCTAATTCAACCTCATCCATATCAGGATAACGATTAAATTCAATTTTAGTTATTTTATCTTTTATTTCATCTAGAACCTTACTAGGAGGTAAAATAGGAGATTCATTAGCATTTAAAATAATACCATCAGTAATTAGCTCTGAATGATATGGAACCATACCACTGAAGCTTTTTTTCATATATTTCATATGCTACTCCTTTCTTACTCTTGCAGCTAAAGCATGCATAGTAAGTCCTTCTAACATTGCAAATGAATCTACGTCATCAACAAGTGATAAAGCAGCTTCCTTTGATAACATTTGAAGTGATGTTTTCTTAACAAAATCATCTACACCTAAAGGTGAGAAAAATCTAGCTGTAGCAACTGTAGGTAGGACATGGTTAGGTCCTGACATATAATCGCCAAAGCTTTCAGCACTATAATGACCCATAAAAATAGCTCCTGCATTATTGATTAAATCAACATACTTTTCTGGATCATTTACTGCAAGCTCTAAATGTTCTGGTGCAACACGATTAGCATAATCAATTGCTGATTTTATATCATCTACAACAATAATTTTAGAGCAATTAGTTAAGCTCTTATCTAAAATTGCTTTTCTTTCAGCAATATTATAATAATTAATCAATTCTTTCTTAACTTCATTAGCCTTTGCTTCAGATGTAATAAATAATGTAGATGAAGCTATTTCATCATGTTCTGCTTGAGCTAATAGGTCAGCAGCAACATATTTAGGATTACATGTTTCATCTGCAACAACACAAATTTCAGATGGACCTGCAATAGAATCAATTCCAACTAAACCATATACTTCTCTTTTAGCTAAAGCTACAAAGATATTACCAGGTCCGACAATCTTATCTACCTTTTCAATTGATTTAGTACCAAATGCAAGTGCGGCAATAGCTTGTGCACCACCAACTTGATATACATGATCAACCTCTGCAACATATGCTGCAGCTAAAACAAGATTATTAATAATTCCTTTTGGAGCTGGTGTAACCATATTAATAGTTTTACATCCAGCAACCTTTGCAGGTAAAATATTCATTAATACAGATGAAGGATATGCAGCCTTACCACCTGGTACATATACTCCTACCTTTTCAATTGGAGTTACTTTCATACCTAATTTAGCTCCAATTGAATCCTCATACATCCAAGTTTCTCTTTTTTGGTGCATATGATAAGAATAGATTCTTTCTTTTGCTCTTAATAATACCTTTTTAGTATTTTCATCTAAATTATCAAATGCTTTCTTTAATTGTTCTTTTTTTATTTCAATATCTTCAATTTTAAAATCAGGATTGTCAAATTTCTTTGTATATTTTTCTAATGCTTCGTCTCCATTTTCTTCAACATCAGAAACAATACCTTTAACTATATTAGAAAAATCTCCACTATTAACTTGTCCACGTTTTTTTAATGTAACAAAGAATTCTTCAATATCCTTTTTATTTTTTATAATTTCAATCATTTTTACTTCTCCTTAACTAATGTTTCAAATCCTTTGATGATTTGTGAAATATCATCATATTTAGTTTTAAGTGAAGCATTATTAACGATTAATCTAGCAGATAAGTCATGAATTGTTAAGACAGGTGCTAGACCATTTTCTTTTAATGTTCTTCCACTCTCAACTATATCAACAATTACGTCAGATAAACCAACGATTGGTCCTAATTCAACAGAACCATTTAATTTAATTATTGTACAGTTTTGATGGACTGAATCAAAATATGATTTTGCAATATTTGGATATTTAGTTGCTACTCTAAGATTAGATTTATATTTAAATGAATCACCATCACTAACCTTAGCACAAACACACATTCTACATTTACCAAAACCTAAATCTAAAACTTCAGTAATATCTCTATTTTCTTCTAATATTGTATCTTTACCTACAACACCAATATCAGCTACACCATTATCTACAAATGTTGGTACATCAGATGGTTTAGCTAAAAAGAATGTATATTCTCCATTTGTAATTACTAATCTTCTATCTTCATCATCTACTGAGATATCACAAATATCTAGTTTTTTTAGCATTGCAAAAATCTTTTCAGCAAGACGACCTTTTGAAAGTGCAAATGTTAGCATTATTCCACCTCCACAATTGTATATTTATTATCGCTATACCATATAATTTTAGTATAACCATTTAATTTAGCATATTCTTTTGCTTCTTCAATAGTCTCTAAATGACTATCAGAAACAATATATCCTTCACTTCTAAATCTATCATTATTTTGCATTGCATATACAAATGATTTTTCATCTGATAATGATAAATATTTTTCTTTATTAATATCAATTAAAGAATTCTCAATAACATAATCAGTTAATGAATCCAAATCAATACCAAAACCAATATCAGGTAAATCCTTACCAAATTCTTTAATTAAATTATCTGTTCTACCACCAGTTATAACACTCTTTTTCATATTTTCTGTGTATACTTGGAAAATAATACCTGTGTAATATCCTGCATATGCATAGATAGAGAAATCAAATAATATATCTTTAACATCTAATTCTTTTAATAAATTAAATAATTTCTTTAAATATTTTAATTCATCTAACGATTTATATCCTTTTAATTTTTCCATCAATGATTCTAGATATCTTAATCTTCCACCTTTTAACATTAAATCAATAATGAACTCAGCTTTTGATTCTTCTAAATTATCATTTAAGATATTTCTTAAAGTAACATAATCTTTATTCTCAATTGTTTGACTAATTATTTTTTTGATATCTTCTGAAACATTAAAATCATCTAATAATGCATTTAAGAATTTTGATGATCCTAAATGAATTGTAAAAGAATTTACATTACATGATTTAATGCCATATATGCTAAATAAATAGCTTCAGCATCTAAATATTCATTACTTTTACCAATTAATTCAACACCAGCTTGTAAGAATTGGTGGTTCTTCCCTTGATATAATCTAGGATATCTGAATGTATCAGCAATATATGAATATCTTTCAATACCAAAACTATCATTAGATTTAGATGCGACAAATCTAGCAATAGATTTAGTCATATCATTACATAAAGATAATACTTCTCCTTGACGATTAATTAAGTTATATAAATCAGGCTTTTGTAATCCATTTTCAGTATATAAATCTATATATTCTACTGTAGGAGTTTTAATATGAGTATAGCCATAATGGTTGAAACAACCTAAAACTCGATTTTCTATTTCTTTTTTAATTTGCATTTCATAACCATATGTATCTTTGAATCCCTCAGGTACATGTAGCTTATAATTTTTCATATTGGTACCTCCTAATAAAAAATATTTATTCAATTATACTATATTTTTAAATATAATTCTACATTTTAACTTATAAGTTAAACAATTATTTCATACAAAAACGCTTACATTGATTTTAAATTTTAAAATATGTTCTTTTATAAACAAAAAATCCAGCAGTTACTATATAGTAAACTACTGGAAACTAATATTATGATTTATTGTTTTCTTCTTTCATTTCTATGCCTTTTTTAATATAAAAAGAAATGAATAATATAAAACAAACTAGTATTAATCCAACAATAGAAATCCAAATATATACTGTAAAAAAATCATTCCATTTAAGATTATAATATATAATATTACCAGTTATGAATATAAGTATATCAATTAATAAAATTAAAGCTGATTTATTTAGTAATTTAATAATCTTAATATCAAAATATCCATCTTTTTCTATTATATTTGTTATTTTCCACCATAAAACTAATACAATAAAACAAGGAATTGATGTTAACCAAAAAAAGACTAATTCACTATCAACAATTATCGTTTCTTGTAGCGATGGTGGTTCATAGTCTTGAGCAAAGCCTCTTATTGAAATGCTAAATGGATACCAAAAAATACACATTACTAGCCCCACCAAAAATAATCCTAATATTATAGTTTTCATGATGTCTATAAAAATATTTTTTTGTTTCATATTACATCCCTCCCTGTATATAATATAACATCGAATATAAATCTATTCAACATTGTTTTAAAATTATGATATAATCATAAACAAGGATGGTGATATAGTGAAAAATAAATTATTTAAATTAATAATCGCATCATTTTTTATTTTTGCTATAGCATCATGTAATAACAAAAATAATAATTACCAAGAATTAACAAACTTAACTAATTCTAATTATATTATCACTGATGAAGATACATTTGTAGTACCTGAATCTAATAATCTAAATGGAATTAAAATAATTTATGATTGTAATAATGGTTTTATATATAATTCCACTGCCACTAAAGATAATTTAATACTAAAACCATCTAATGATCCAATAAAAATTGCATCAAAATTTAAAGGTTGGTATATAGATAGTGAATGTAATAATCTTTTTGATTTTAATACAAAAATAAATTCTGATACAACTATTTATGCAGGATACGATATAGATTATTTAGAATTAACAAATATTTTATCTTCTACTATTTCTTTATCAGCTGTTAAAATTGAAGCTAATTTTAGTGATTCAATTATCGGTGGTACTAGATTTGAATCAATTGGTTCTGGTGTTATTATCGGTAGCAACAACAATTATTACTATTGTTTAACTAATAATCATGTCATTTATAAACCAGATAAATATCAATATCAAACATATAAAATAATTGATTGTTATGGTGATGAATACGAAGGATTAGTATTAGATAATGATAATAATTATGATTTAGCATTAGTCGCTTTTAGTAAAATCAATTACAATGGTAAAACTAATAACTCATTGAAAGAAATTAAATTTTCAAAACTAATGCCAAAGAAAAATGATACTATAATAAGCTTTGGAAACCCAAATAAGGTCATGAATACAATTAGTTATGGAAAATATTTAGATATGGTTAAGTTTAATCCTTCACAAGCAACTAAGGATAAATCAAATGTTAATTTTGATGTAATTACACATTCATCAATCATTGAAGATGGTTCTTCTGGTAGTATGTTATTAGATTCTAATTTAAGATTAATTGGAATTAACTTTGCAAGTAAAGTAGATGAGAATAATAATTATTTATATTCATATGCAATACCTTTAACAAAAGTAGTAGAATATATTAAAAATTACGAGAATAAAGAACAAAAGTAAAATCTAAATAAATTTATCTTTTACTCTAAGAGGCTTCATGCCTCTTTTCTTTTGTATTCTACATGTAATTATAATCTTACATGTATTCTACAAGGTGATGTTAGACCTCTACTCATTTGAATATTTAATTCATTTGAGTTACATTTTCTTATCATATTTAATGCTCCATTAATGTCAGCATTGATAATAGATCCATTCTTTGTTTGATATAAACCTCTTTTTATTCTTTTACCTGAATAATTACCTTCTTTTATTTCATCTTTATCTATCGCACTAGCTTTCGATGTATATGATTCATTTATTACCTCTACTTCAATTCCTTCATTTTCACATTTCATTACTAATTTATTTTTAAATCTGGCTAAGGGTAAACCTACAAATTGTTGATTAATAATTCTTTTATCTTTTTTCTTCATTGAATCATTCTTAATTCCAAAGGTTTTTATTCCTTTATTCCATCCGATTATTATCTTACTTATTTTATTAATTTTAGCTTCTTTAATTATTCTAGCTATTGATTTGTTAATATAATCTTCAATCTTATTATCTCTATTTAATCTTAATTTATTAATCATTTTTGATGTATATATTCCATTTGAAAGTTTACTTTGACATTTAGCTATTTTCTTATTGTATAATACATTAATTGATTTTAAGTATTTGCCATCAATTATAAATGATTTACCATTATTAGTAATACAAGCAGCTAAATTAGTAATTCCTATATCTATTCCTAATACTTTATTTTCAATACCTTTATATTTATTATTTAATTCATAATTATATGAAAATTCTATTTTAAAATAATCTCCACTCTTATTTGGTATTATTCTTAATTGATGTATTTTGTTCTTATATATTTTTTTAGGAACATTAAAATAAATATCTTTTATTTCAATATCCTCTATTTCATTAATAAATTCTTTTAATAATGAATCATTATTTAAATCTAAATTGAATATCTTCTTTGTTCTAAATAAATTAGATACAGGTAATTTAATACTTTTCTTACCATCATTATCTACAATTCTTATTTGATCTGTTATTAGAGGATAATAGCCTTTCTTATCTAGATATTTAGGTAATTTAACATTAGATTTATATTTATTATA
>JAFSWG010000033.1 GCA_017444645.1 Acholeplasmatales bacterium
TTAATACCATAGATCTAGACCAACCATTTTTATGACATTCATTTATGTACCATAACATTTCTTCATGGCATTTACTTTTCTGCATAATAGTAATTATTGATCCCCATGGAATTTGGCGCACAAGTTGTGCGCTAATTTCATTTTCATCAAATTCATTTGCAAGTCTAGACATTCTTTTTAATTGTGCAAACGAATATCCTTTTCCATATTCCTTTAAATCATTAGATAATCGTTCTATATATTTAGAACCCCAAGTTTTTCTTTTGTTAATAATAGTACCTATTTGATAGTAAGTCATAATCATAGCGCTATTAACAACTACCATAGCCTTATTACGATTTATCCTAATAGTTTCTTTAATATCAGCTAAATCTAATAAATAATTTTTCTCAATAATTTCATTTTTGACATCTTTAATCATACATTTTCCTCCAGTTTTGATACAAAAAGAAAACCCACTGCTTTATTAGCAGTGGGCCATAATAGTCATATTAAGTTGTAATTTAATATTATATTTCATATCTTACAACTTCCTTTTGTTGGTTAAATTATAACATAATTCTAGAATTTAGAATATAACATTCTCACTATTTCCCATTATTTACAAATATTTCTAACTTGATTAAATATAATACATTAAGTATAATAACAAACAAGGTGATTAAATTGGAAAAACGAGTATTAAGTTTCTTAAAGGATAATAATATTAATATAAATAAGCCTATTGTTGTTGCTGTATCAGGTGGTGCAGATTCAATTGCTTTATTAAATATTTTATATAATTTAAAATATAATATTGTAATAGCTCATGTTAATCACCATATGAGATTACAATCAGAAGAGGAAGAACAATATATTATTAAATTAGCTAATAAACTTAATATTCCTTACGAAATATTAGAATATCATTTTGAAGGTAATGATAATTTCCATAATGCCAGTCACAATGCTAGATATAAATTCTTTAGATTAGTATGTGATAAATATAATACTAATTTAATTGCTACAGCACATCATTTAGATGATCAAGCTGAAACTATATTAATGAAGCTAATGGAAGGATCTAATTTATATGGATATGGTGGTATTTCAATTTGTAATGACGATGGTAATTATCAGATAATTAGACCACTTTTATGTGTATCAAAAAAAGAATTATATAACTACTGTGATTTATATGATTTAAAGTATTATGAGGATTCATCTAATCATGAAGATCATTATTTAAGAAATCGATTAAGACATCATATAATTCCATTATTAAAAAATGAATGTAATGATTTTTATTCTAAAATATTAGAATATTCTATTCAGCTAAAAGAGGCTTTTAATTACATTCGAAATGAATCCAAGATATTCTTAGATAAATATGATAATAAGATAAAATTGGACGAATTTAAGGCCTTAGACGTAGCTTTAAGAAAGGATATCATATCTTTATTATTAGAAAGATATAATATTAGAAAAAATAATGATATTATAAATGACATTAATAATTTTTTATTAGACACTAATGGTACTAAATCGTTAATATTAGCTTCGAATAATAAATTAATTAGATCATATGATTATGCTTTTATATCAACAAATGAAAAACAAACAATAGAAGAAGTAACATTAAATTTTGATGAATCTATTATTTATAATAATAAATATAAATTTAGTATAACAAAAAATATTACCTCAAATGGTGTAAAATACATTAAATTATGCTATAATAAACTAGTATTTCCTATCCATATTAGACCTAGAAAAAATGGTGATGAAATAGATTCTATATCAGGAACTAAAAAGCTTAGTAGAGTATTTATTGATTCAAAGGTCTCAAAGGAAATAAGAGATTTAATACCAATTATAACTGATAATGATGATAATATATTATGGGTTTATGATTATATTAAATCTAAAGATGTATTCTCTCAAAGAGATAATGCAGATATATATTTAGTATGCGAGGAGTTTTAATATGAGCATAACTGATGATATTTTAAAAATAAGTATGTCTGAAGACGAAATTAAATCTATAGTAGAAAGAATAGGAAAAGAGCTAAATAATGATTATTTAGATAAAGATCCATTATTTATTGGTGTATTAAAAGGAGCTATTCCTTTTATGACAGATTTAATGAAACAAATAAATATTAAATCTACTTTAGATTATATAAAAGTTAGTTCATATTCAGGAACTAAATCTACTGGTAATATTACAATAAAGGGTGATATGCCTAATGTTAAGGATAGACACGTAATTGTAGTAGAAGATATCTTAGATACTGGAAAAACTTTATTAGAATTAAAAAAGTTATTAATATCTAGTGGCGCATTAAGTGTTAAACTTTGTGTTTTATTAGATAAACCAGAAGGAAGAAAATATGATATTTCTGCAGATTATGTTGGAGGTAAGGTTCCAAACGAATTTGTAGTAGGATATGGACTTGATTATAACGAGAGATATAGAAATCTTCCATATATAGGAGTATTAAAGGAAGAAGTATATAAAAAATAAAATGGAGGGATTATATGCAAGACGATAAAAAACAACCTAAAAGGCCGAAGTTTGATTGGCTTTTTATCATAGTTATTATTGCAGCAATTATTGGTATTTATTTTCTAATTCAGAATTTAACTGCCACAAGATATACCACTATCACTTATGATAAGTTCGAAACTTATATTACTGGTGATGGAATTAAAGAAGGTGCTTCTTTAACTGCAACACCTATTTCAGATAATGAAGGTTTATATTATTTAACTGGTGAATATACTAGTGGTACAGCTAAAGGTAACTTTAGAGTTGCAGTAACTTTAAATCAATTAGAAAAAGTAATGAATACTTATAAGGTATCAATTACTATAGTACCACTTCAAAATAATGTTTGGTTATCACTTCTAATTTCATTATTGCCATCAGCAATACTTCTAATTGTGTTGTTATTAGTAATGCGAAGCTTAATGAAGAGTCAAGGTGGAGCTGGAGGTGCATTTGATTTTGCTAAATCAACTGCTAAGCTAAGCCGTAGTAAAACTGTAACATTTAATGATGTTGCAGGTTGTGACGAAGAAAAAGAAGAATTAGTTGAAATTATTGATTTCTTAAAGAATCCACGTAAATATAATGAAATCGGTGCTAGAGTACCAAAGGGTGTAATCTTATTTGGTCCTCCAGGTACAGGTAAAACATTACTTGCTAAAGCAGTAGCTGGTGAAGCAGGAGTACCATTCTTCTCAATTTCAGGTTCTGATTTCGTTGAAATGTTCGTTGGTGTTGGTGCATCTCGTGTTCGTGATATGTTTAAAACAGCAAAAGAAAATGCACCATGTATCGTATTCATTGATGAAATTGATGCCGTTGGTAGACAACGTGGTGCTGGTATGGGTGGAGGACACGATGAACGTGAACAAACACTTAACCAATTATTAGTTGAAATGGATGGATTTGTTGGAAATACTGGTATTATCATTATGGCAGCAACTAACCGTCCTGACGTATTAGACCCTGCGTTATTAAGACCAGGTCGTTTTGATAGACAAATTACTATTTCTAACCCAGATGTATTAGGTAGAGAAGCAATATTAAAGGTACATGCTAGAAATAAACATTTAGATCCTAGCGTTAAATTAAATGAAATAGCACAAAGAACTCCAGGATTCTCTGGTGCAGATATTGAAAACTTATTAAATGAAGCAGCATTGCTTGCAGCAAGAGAAAATCGTAAGGTTATCTCTACATCAGATATCGATGAAGCAATTGACCGTGTTATGATGGGACCTGCAAAGAAATCTAAAAAATATACTGAACATGAACGTAAGCTTGTTGCTTACCATGAAGCAGGACATGCTGTTATTGGTTTAAGACTTGAAAATGCATCAGTAGTTCAAAAGATTACAATTGTACCACGTGGTCAAGCTGGTGGTTATAATTTAATGATGCCAAAAGAAGAAACATACTTTAGAACTAAAGAACAATTATTAGAAACTATTACAGGTTTCTTAGGTGGACGTGTTGCTGAAGAAATAACATTCTCTGATATTTCTACAGGTGCATCAAATGACTTTGAAAATGCAACAAAAATCGCTCGTGCAATGGTTACAGAATATGGTATGTCTGATTTAGGTCCTATTCAATATGAACAACCTAATGGTAGTATCTTCCTAGGAAGAGATTATTTAAAGGATAAAAACTTCTCTGATCAAGTTGCATTAGAAATTGATAAAGAAGTTAGAAGTATTATTGAAGGATGTTATTCAAAGGCTAAAGAGGTATTAACTACTAATACAGAATTATTAAAGACAATAGCTGAATATTTATTATTAGTTGAAACATTAACTAAATCTGATATTGATGAAATTAATAAAACAGGTCATTTAAAATGGGTTGATGAAAAATTCAAAGAACCAGAGCCTGAAACAGCAACTGAAACTAAAGAAGATGTAAATACTTCTACTGATGCAAAAACTGAAGAACCAACTGTTGAAGTAAAAGAAGAATCTAACAAGGAAGAGGTAGTAGCTGAAAAGGATGATAATCCTAAATCAGATACTAATGAATAATGAGATTAGATAAATATCTTAAAGTCTCTAGATTAATTAAAAGAAGAACAGTCGCAAAGGATGTTGCTAACGCATCAAGAGTATTAGTTAATGACATTCCTGCTAAACCTTCTAAAGAATTAAAAATTGGAGATATTATTACTGTTGAATTTGGTACAAAGGTTGTTAAGGTGAAAGTTATATCACTTGAAGCATCAGTAAAAAAAGCTGACGCAACTCTTATGTATGAGTTCTTAAGTGAAGAAAAAAGAGAACAAAATTAAAAAAATTAAATTTTTTTGAAAAATTATTAAATTTCCTGACTATTATTATAATGGAGGGAAAAATAATGATAAAAAAATTTTTAATGCTAAGTGTCATTACAATTGTGATGACACTTTTTCTTTTAAGTGCTTCAATAAGCACTTATGCAGCGACTAAAACATATGAGGATGGTTATATGCCATTAAATGAATCGACCTCGTATGTTGATGAAATTAAACCAAATATTATAAAATCATATTCAGATTCATGCTGTACTGAATATGCGTCAGGCTTATTATGGTCTAGTAAAAATAATGGTTTAAAAATCATCAGAAAAAGAATAGTATATGGAGAAACAAGTGATAATTATATTACTACTGAATTTATTCCATATCAAAATGGCTTGGGTAAATTTATATTAAAGTATAATGATGTAATTTATATTGAATATTCAATGATAAAAGCTGATAATATAAAAATATTTAACACAGCTAATACATTAGATTTTAATGATCCAACAAAGCCAGAATATCAAAATTGTGAAAGAGTAAGATTAGGTGCACCAGAAACCACAATTGAAAATAATACAGGTATAAATATGCCATTGTTAACTGATTACGAGGATCTTGCAATTGTTAAGACATATGAGTCTACAAATACTATTGAGATTAGTAAGAATATAATTGATGTTCCTACTAGAGAAGAATTGTTACATAAGCCAATTGAATTAGGCTCAGGATTAAAAATTGATGAATCTAATAATTTCATAATTGGTGGTAATTATATTACTGATTCAAATGGATTTATTGAAAATGGTACATATTATTTCAAGGTAGGTGCCAAATACGAAAATAAGCTATATTCAGTAATTTATAAAATAAATGTATTACCAATAAATTACAATTTACCTGAAATAAATACTAATGTTACAAGACAAGTAACATTAGATGAAATAAAGTCTGAAATAGATAGAATGGGTATAGTAAATTATGAGATAGACCAATCACAATATTTAAGATATTTTGATGTAGTAGGTAATTATATAATAAATGTTAATGTTAGTGCTAAAGGTAAAACATTTGCTTATAATCTACCAATTATTGTAAGTGATACTGGTGATAATAAGATTAAATTAAAAAATAAGGATTTATTAACTGTAGGTTATAATGAAGAATTAGATTATGAAGCTTTCAAAGACAATATTGATTTTAGTTATATATTATTAAAAGAATATACAATTAATTATGATGATTATATTAAAAATAAAGATAAAATAGGTAGCTATCTAATTCATATTAAAGCTATAGATACAGATGATATTATATATATTCAATCTTATTTTATAGATGTAGTTGATGATGTAGCACCAACTGTAAGTATTAATGGAATATTAAAAACTAAATATAGCTATAAAGAAAATGTATCTATTGAATCAATAAAGGATATGTTAAAGGTTGAGGATAAATCAAAAGTTACAATTACTTATAATTCTCAAGGTATTGATTTTAGTATTCCTGGAGAATATGTAATTAATTTTATTATTAAAGATGAATATCAAAATGAAACAATGTATCCTGTTAACATTGAAATAGTAGATGATATAGCACCTAAAATAATAGTTAATGATATCCAAGCCACAACTGATTTATTATTAACTGAAGATATAATAAAGTCACAAATATACGTAAATGATGAAATTGATGGAAAGTTATCTAAAGAAAATATAAGTATAATTGATATCAACAATTATAGTAATAACTATGATAAACCAGGTACTTATAGATTCGAGGCTACAGCAACAGATTCAAGTGGTAATGAAGGATATAGTTCATTTAATATTGTTGTTAATGCTAAGGAAGAAGAAATTCAAAAACCAAATGATAATACAATAGTTGTTGATAGGGATGTAAAATTAACAGAAGATGATGTAAAAGAATACCTTGTAGATAAAGGATATATTGATTCAAATGCTGAAGTAGAAATATCATCTGATTATTTTACTGATGAACAGATTTCAAAAGATACATATGACTTAGAAGTAAAAAATGGAGATAATATTAATAATTATGAAATTAAAATAAAAGAAAATAATGTATCTTATGATATGGCAAGTACAACAAATGAGAATAATGAATCAAGTAATTTACCATTAATTATTACGTTTATAATAATTGGTGTATTAGCAACAGCTAGTGGAATATTAATATTTGTAATTTATAAGAAACGTCATTAAGTATTGAAAAAATGCATAATTATGCTATAATTATGTTATGAAAGAAGGTGTTTTTATGCAAATAATACCAATTAAAGAATTAAGAGACACAAATAAAATATCAGATTTATGTAATGAAACAAATGAACCAATTTATATTACAAAAAATGGATATGGTGACATGGTTATCATGAGTATAAAGACATATGAAGAAAAATTGGAAAGAATCGCAATTTACGAGTCTATATTAGCCGGACTTAAAGACGTTGAAGAAGGAAGAGTAGTAGATGGCCCTACTGCAATTAAGGAGTTAAGAAAAAAATATGGCTTATAAATATGAATTTAGTGATGCTGCATTAAAAGATATTGAGCACGTACTAAATTATATTTCAAATGAATTATGTAATAGGAAAGCAGCGGATGATTTAATTATTGAGATTGACAAAAATATTAAAAATATATGCTTGTTCCCAATGTCTTATCCTAACTGTGAGTATTATTATACAAAAAATGAAATGCTTAGACATTTAAGAATCAAAAAGTTTATTTTAACCTATAAAATAACAGAAGATAAAATTTTGATTTTAAGTTTTAGATATTTTAAACAAAATAGAATTATGTAAAAAATGTTGTAAAGGTGGAAGATTTTCTATGGTTGATAATATTGCTGCAATTGCTACGCCATATGGTGTTGGCGCTATATCATTAATTAGATGTAGTGGACCAGATGCAATTAAATTAGTAAATAATATATTTAAAGGAAAAGATTTAAATAATGTTAAAACACACACAATTCATCATGGTTATATTATGGATAATGATGAGATAGTAGATGATGTATTATGTAGTGTATTTATAGGACCTAAATCATTTGATGGTGAAAATATGGTTGAAATTAGTACACATGGTGGAATCTATGTTACTAATTTAGTGTTACAAACATTATTAAAAAATGGATTTAGATTAGCTGAAAGAGGAGAATTTTCTAAAAGAGCATTCTTAAATCATAAGCTTGATTTAACTCAAGCTGAATCAATAATGGATGTAATATCTTCTACAAATAAGCTTGCCCTAAAGGGAAGCCAATCTTCACTTAGAAAATCAACATATAATTTGATAAAGAAGTTTAGAGATAAATTATTAGATATATTAGCTAAAATAGAAGTTAATATTGATTATCCAGAGTATGATGACGCTATTGAAGTAACTAATACATATTTAAAGCCACTAATTGATGAAATGCTATTAGATATGAAAGAAATATTAAAAAATTCTGAGATATCTACAATTGCTATACATGGTATCAAAACATGTATTGTAGGAAAGCCTAATGTTGGAAAATCTTCATTATTGAATACATTACTTGATGAGGATAAAGCAATTGTATCAAGTGTTGCTGGAACAACAAGAGATATGGTTGAAGGGAGCTTTAATCTAGGAAATATTACATTACATTTAATCGATACTGCAGGTATTCACGAAAGTACTGATTTAGTTGAATCTATAGGTATTAAAAAATCAGAGGCAGCGATAGAATCAGCAGATTTAATATTCTTAGTTCTTGATTCTAGTAATGAACTAGAAGAAGAGGATTATGAATTATTAAAGCTTACAGAGAATAAAAAGAGAATAATTATAGCTAACAAAATTGATTTAAATCCAAAATGGAATATTGATAATGCAATATATATATCAGCTTTAAATAAAGAAGGATTAAAAGAATTAGAAAATAAAATATTAGAAATAACTAATATTAATACGTTCGAATCATTAAATGGTAATTATTTAAATAACACTAGACAAATTAATTTAATGCAGAAGGCCTATAATTCCTTATTAAATGCTAAATCATCATGTGATAACATGATTGATATAGATTTAATAGAAATTGATATTAAAGACGCATTTGATTCTTTAGGAGAAATAACAGGTGAAGCATCTCCTGAGGAATTAATAACAGCATTATTTACAAAGTTCTGTTTAGGAAAATAATAAATATCCCTCATACAATGTGTGAGGGATATTTTTATGAAAAGTATTATAATTTTATTTTAACAATATTATAAAAAAACATAGTTTTTCTATAATTATATAGTATAATTATAATAGTTTTTAGAAAGAGAGGCGATATAATGGGTCCAAAAGAATTCTTTTCTGCAGTATGGAAATTAATGTTTCCTAAGAAAGAAAAAGTAGTTGAAAGACCAGGTGTAATAGGACACTATGATTCTAAGCCTTATCATAATTTTCATTATGCATTAATATATGCAAATGAAACAATGGTTTTTGATAATGAAAAAGTAGAGATATTCTCTAGAATATATAAGAATACTACATTTGTTAATGTACTAGTTAAAGATGAAGATGGTTTTAACATAGATGATTATCATTTCGATAAAATAAAATCCGTATTAGATGGTAAAACTTATTTATCAACTAAAGGAGAGGAATTGGAATTTAGTGAAACTAAGAACAATATTGTTTTAGTATTATTCCAACACTATAATGAAAATACTGTTAATCAAGCTGTTAAATTCTGTAATTCATCAAAAACTAATTTTGAACAAGCCGTAGTATATAATGCTAAAAATGTACAAATGGATTTTTATAAACCAGTACCTAAATTCTATGCTTTATATGATATATTCTGCGAAGATCTATATTTTGATTTAGCATTTATTGATGATACGAGGGAATAATATGAAAAATATTAAAGCGAGAACCCTATGGATAATAGTTGGTGTATTGTTTGTAATTGCTGTTGGATTAATATTTGCAGTTCAATACACAAATGATGTTTTAAACAAGGTTTGTTTAGTTTCATTAATTGTTACTTTTATATTAATTACAGTTTTAATTCAATTTGCTTCAATTAAAAGCTTTGGTAAAGCAAAGATGATTAAGTATAAAGAAATTGAATATAAAACAGATTTAAATGATTTTGAAGAAGTATTAAATAAGCTTGGTTATAAAAAAACAATTAGAGTATATGGATATAGTTATCTATTAATAGAAAATAGACATGCATATAAAATATCTATTGTAGAATCATCTAATGCTTATTTTAATAATGATAACGAAGATGACAAAAATCAAAAGCCTAATAAAGAATTAGATAGATGTAAGACATTTATGGGGATAGAAATATTCAATGAAATTGATGAAGCAAATGTTGATAAATTAAAAGAATTTACTATTCAAACAAATAATATTTACTATACTGCCTTTGTAAAAATGGAAAACGGAAATTATAAATGTTTAAATTATGAAGAACCTAAGGATTTACATACTGAATGTTTCGAAAAAATCCTAAAAGATTTACATTTTACTGAAAAAGATAACTAGGAATAGAAAAATGCTCAAAGATTTTATCTTTGAGTTTTTCTTTTTACTTTAAAATTATAAAAAATTTCTAAAACGTTTAAGGAAATCGTTTACAAATCAAATCTTTAATGATAGAATAATGTTGATAGAGGCAAATTTTAACTTGGAGGATAATTATGGCCAGTTTGAGTTTGAAACACATTTACAAAGTATATGATAATGGATTTAAAGCAGTAAACGATTTTTCTATGGATATTGCAGATAAAGAATTCATCGTTTTCGTAGGTCCATCAGGATGTGGTAAATCAACTACATTAAGAATGATTGCAGGATTAGAAGAAATCACTGCAGGCGAATTAAAAATTGGTGACGTTGTAGTTAATAACTATGCACCAAAAGACAGAGATATAGCAATGGTATTCCAAAGTTATGCATTATACCCACACATGACTGTATATGATAACATTGCATATAGCTTAAAAATTTCTAAAGTTCCTAAAGAGGAAATCGATAAAAGAGTAAGAGAAGCAGCTGAAAGTTTAAATATCACTGAATATTTAGATAGAAAGCCCAAAGCTTTATCAGGAGGACAACGTCAAAGAGTTGCCCTAGGTCGTGCGATTGTAAGAAACCCTAAGGTATTCTTACTAGATGAACCATTATCAAATCTAGATGCTAAATTACGTGCATCAATGAGAAGTGAAATTACTAAACTTCATCAAAGACTACAAACTACATTTATTTATGTAACACATGATCAGGTTGAGGCCATGACTATGGGTACTAGAATTGTAGTTATGAGAAGTGGTTTTGTTCAACAAATTGACACACCAAAAAATATTTATAATTACCCTGCAAATAAATTTGTTGCTGGTTTTATCGGAACTCCACAAATGAATTTCTATGATGCAGTTTACGATGTAAAAGAAGATAATATTTATCTTGATATGGGCTTTGCTAAGATTAGATTATTAAAAGATTTCTTACCAAAGATTAAAGATCAAGTAATTGTATCTGGTAAAAAGGTAGTTGTAGGTGTTAGACCAGAAAATATTTATTTATACAATGATAAAATGGATAGCGATAAGCTAGACATTATTGATGCTAAAGTTACTGTAGTTGAAGCATTAGGTTCTGAAACTATAGTTTATGCTGATTTAGATTTAGAAAATGAAAGAGGAATTACAGATAATTCAACAGAAGTTAGAATTAAAATGTTATCTAACTTTGATGTTAAAGTCGGAGAAACTGTTAAGATTGCTGTAGACCTAGAAAGAATTCACTTATTTGATGCTGAAAGCGAAGAATCAGTTATTCAACGTATTCCAGATGTATTCTCTAGTGATGCTAATATTGAAGGTAATAAGCTTTCTATTTATGGAAAGGAAATTACATTACCTGAGGCAGTATTAAGCCAAGTACATGATGGATATGTATCAGTTAACGTTCCTACTGCAGCAGTAGAATTAGGTGGAAAATATAGTGGTGAAATTGTTCATAAGGATGTTGTAGATACTCAAAATCTATATTGGATTCAAAGTGGAAAGAGTATTGTATTCCTTAAGACTCCATTAGACGTAAATCTTGAAGGCAAAGTTAATTTTGATATTAATATTGCAGCTATGAAATTATCTGGTGAAGATTATGTAGCACATAGAATCAATTTATTAGCTAAATTACCTGTTCAAGCTGTTTTACCTTCAAAAGAACAATTACAATTTAAGAGTAATGATGATTTATTTAATGTTCCATTTGATATTGCTCAAAAAATGTTTAATACAAAAGGAAAGAAGTTATTAAAGACAAATATTTCAGTATTATTCAACACAGACAATGATGGACCTCTTCATTTTAAGGCAAAAGTTCTAAGCATTTTAGATTATGGTGATTTTAAATATGCAAAGGTTGATTACTTTGGAAACCAATTCTTTGTAGTAGATAAAGGATATAATTCTGGAGACGAAATTACTGTTAATCTAGATTTAGATGATGCGTTAATTACAGATGAAGATATGAATATCATTCTTGTTGGTCAAGAACCAAGAAGATTACAAAAAATTGATAATTCAAAAGCTGAATAGAATAGTTTTAAAGGAGATGCTAAGGCATCTCCATTTTACTTATATTGAAAAAAAACTGTAAATATGATAAAATCTTTACATAATATTTATTAGTTCTAAACTAATAATTCTAACCCTGGAGGTAATCTTTATGGAAATAAAGAAAGAAATAAAAGAAGATACATTAAATGTAGTAGTGTCAGGGAGATTGGATACTAATACAGCACCAGAACTTGAATCATCAATAAATGACGATATTGTTGGCATTAATGATTTAAATTTTGATTTTGCAAAATTAGATTATATTTCAAGTGCTGGATTAAGAGTCATTTTAAAATTTCATAAGCAAATGACATCTGTTGGTGGTACATTAACTATTTATCATCCAACTGATGAGGTTCTAGAAGTATTTGATATGACAGGATTCTCTACATTTTTAACTATTAAGGAGTAATTATATGGATTTACATTGCGAAATGATATTAGAGCAATATAAACAAAAAAAGCCTTTATTTATAAAAGTTAAAGATATTGCCCTTCAGGAATTAAATAAATATGTTAAAGAATTTGGAACTATTGTTAATAGTGTAGAGGGTCGAGTAAAAGAAGAAAAGTCATTAGCTGGTAAGCTGGAATTAAAAGGCTATAAATACCAATCAATTGACGATATAACAGATATTGTTGGTACTAGAGTAGTTACTTTTTATAATGATGAAGTAGATAAATTTGCAGCTAAGATTGAACAAAATTTTGATGTAGATTGGGATAATTCAATCGATAAAAGAAAAATGCATAATATAGATCAATTTGGTTACATGTCATTACATTATATTTGTAGAATACCAAAGGAATTATATTATGATCCAGAAAATCCAGAAATTAATAATGTTAGATTTGAAATTCAATTAAGAAGTATTTTACAACATGCGTGGGCTGTTGTACAACATGATACCGGATATAAAACAGATGTAGAAATACCAAAGGAATATTTAAGATCTTTAAGCAGATTATCAGGATTACTTGAACTTGTTGACGAATCTTTCTGTCAATTACGTATTTCAATTGATGATTATAGAAGAAGAGTAAAACAAGTTGTCAAAAATGGTAAATTTGAAGATATTGAGCTTAATGGTGATTCATATTCAGCATATCTAGATAATGGTGGATTTGAGGCTTTAAACAAGCATATAGCCGCAATTCAAAATATGGAAATTGAAGATGTATCATTAAAAGCTTTCTTAAGAGTATTTAAATCATTTGGATTTACTACATTAAAGCAATTAGATGATTTCGTTAAGGATTATTCAGATGTTGCTTATGAATTTGCAGTTAGACAATTCTCAGGAAGAGATTTAGATATTATTACCAGTGCGGCAGGACCTTTAGCTTTATGTGTAGTTTATGTATTATCTAAAGACATGGGTGAAAAGGTAGTTAAGATGATATTAGATGCTGTATATGGCCCAAGAACAATGAACGAAAGGACTGCGGCTAGATTAACAAAAATTGGTAAGAGTATGGGTTTAATCAAGGTTGGTGATGATAGTGAAGAATAGAGATTTAGATACATCACTAGTTGATAAAGCTATTGTTTATGCAACAAAATATCATGCAAATACAAGAAGAAAGGGTAAAAATATTCCTTATATTTTACATCCTCTTGAGGCTATGAGTATTGTTGCTACTATAACTGATGATCAAGAACTAATAGCTGCTGCAGCACTTCATGATTTAATAGAAGATACTGACGCAACATATGAAGATATTGAAAATGAATTTGGTAAGAGAGTTGCTGATATTGTTTTAAGTGAATCTAATAATGCTTTACCAAATCATCAAGAATTAAGCTGGCATCAAATTAGGGAGATGACAGCAAATAATTTAAAGCATTCTTCAATAGACTGTAAAATAGTTGCTTTAGGAGATAAATTATCTAATATGCGAGCTATTTATACAGATTATAAATTGTTAGGTAATGAGCTTTGGAATAGATTCAATGAAAAGAATCCTTTAGAGCACAAATGGCGTTATGTTGAGTTAACTAAATGTTTTGATGAATTAGTTGATACTAATGCATATAAAGAATTTAAGCATTTAGTTGAAAAGGTGTTTGATGGTATAGAATAATGGATAAGCATAATAGAAGAATAAGTGATGAAATATACAAGAAAAACGAAATAGATGCGAATAAAGCATTAACAAAAGGATGCGTTTTTTCAGCTGTAATTATTTTTATTGTGTGGATATTATATTTGTCAGGTGCATTTAGTGTATCAAAACAAACATTAACTGTTGTTTCTATTTTCTTTCCTATTTTAACGTTTTTACTATTATCTACACTTCTATATTCAAGAACTAAATTAGTAGAAAAACCTGGATATAAATTTTTCTTAATTATTCAATTTATATTAGTTACATTTGCAGTTAATGTTTTAATACCAAAGCATGGAATACTATTATGGGCAACTTGTATATTATTAGTTAATCATTATTATAGCCCTAAGTTATCAATGATTACATTTATATGTGTTGCAGTATTTATGTTTATTGGTATATATTTTGGAATGTTATTAGGTGAATGGGATGCTAATTTGATGAATGGGGCAGGAATTTTAACATTACCTACTGGAGAAACATTTGATGTAGATAGTGCTTCATTTAGACAAAGAGTTGAGTGGCTAGATTATCTTAGAGATGAAAAAGGCGACAATAGATTCTTGAAAGCTTTTATATATTATTATTTAGCTAGATTTATGATATTAGTTATTGTAGCTAATATTGGTTATGCATTATCAAAAAGAACAATGAAATTATTATTGTTAGAAGTTGATAGAGCAGAAAATGAACAAAGAATAGAATCAGAGCTTAGTGTTGCTACATCAATTCAATATAGTGTATTACCAAAAGAATTAAATGATGATAATAAAGATAATATATTTGGATTAATGGAGCCAGCTAAAGAAGTTGGTGGAGACTTATATGATTATTTTTATATTGATGAGGTTCATATTGCGTTAGTAATTGCCGATGTATCTGGTAAAGGTATTCCTGCAGCATTGTTCATGATGAAAACAGAAGCTTTGATTAAATCATTAACTTTAGCATTTAAGCAAGATACAGCAATGATAATGAATAGAATAAATGTATCTTTATGTAGTAATAATGAAGAAAGTGTATTTGTTACATGTTGGTTAGGTATTTTAAATCTAGCAACTGGTGAATTAAAGTATACAAATGCTGGTCATAATAAAATTCTTATTTTCCATAATGGAACCCCAAAGTATACTACAGATAAACCTGGTGTAGTACTAGGCGCATTCGAAGGCTCTAAATATGTGGAAAACACAGTAAATTTAGAGAAAAACGATAAAATAGTTTTATATACAGATGGTGTAACAGAAGCTCATAATTTAAACAATGAATTATATGGAGAAAAGAGATTATTAAAGTATGCAACTGTTAATAACGGATTATGTCCAAAGGATTTCGTTACTAAGCTTAGAAAAGATGTTGAATCATTTTCTAATGGAGCCCCACAATTTGATGATATAACTATTTTAATGTTTAAATATGTTAATGAAAATAGTATTATTCAAAGTAGAATCTTTGAGGCAGATGTTAAAGAATTAGATAATCTATTTGATTATTCATCTGCGTTATTAAGATTATTAGAGTTCTCTAATAGAGATATAATAATGATTAATACAGCATTAGAAGAAATATTCGTTAATGTTGCAAATTATGCCTATGAAGAAAAAGGAACAGTAGAAATAACATTATCAAAATTCAAAGATCATGTAACATTTGTATTTAAAGATAGTGGAAAGCCATTTAATCCATTAGATAAAGTTGATCCTAATATAACTGCTAAGAGTGAAGAAAGAGAAATTGGTGGTTTAGGTATCTTTATGGTTAAGAAGATAATGGATTCTGTTAAATACGAATATGTTGATAATCAAAATGTATTAACTTTAATTAAATATAAAAAATAAAATAAGTTATTAAGTAATAAATGGACAACTCAAGCGTTGTCCATTTTTCTCCTATAAAAGGAAACAAGCTGGTAATTTTCATTACCAGCCTATCCCAAGAGAAGGAAAAAATTATAAAGCGATATTTACATCAACTTCAGTAAGATCCTTATTGTATGGAATTACTTTTCCATCAATGGCCTTATTATCTATAGTCATCAGATACTTACCTGAAGCGTTGTTAGTAATTGTAATATTGTATTTAACTCCTCTAAATACTCTTGTAACCTTAGCATGCTTAATTTCTTTTGGAAGATGCGGATCAATCATTAATCCATCATAATCTGGTTTAATACCTAATATTGCTTGGCTTGCTGCATACATTGTCCAAGAAGCAGTACCAGTTAACCAGCTATTCTTAGCTTCTCCATAGTTTTTAGCATCTCTACCTGCAATTGTTTGTGAATAGATGTAAGGTTCAGTTTTATGGATTTCTGATACCTCCTCTAAATATGCAGGACAATTTCTTCTATATACATCAAATGCTCTTTCATTGTTTCCAATTACTGTATTTGCGATAACAATCCATGGATTATTATGGCAGAATACTGAGCCATTTTCTTTATATCCCATTGGATATGATGATACTTCCCCAAGTTCAATGTGATATTCTTTGTAACATGGATGTAGAATTTCTACACCATAATCATTTGTTAAAATCTTTTCAACTGAATCAAGTGCTTTTTTACCATATCCTAAATCTTCACCGATTCTAGCCATTGTACAGAAGCCTTGTGGTTCAACGAAGATTTGACCATCTTCACATTCGTGGCTTCCAACTTTGTGTTCGAATGCATCATATGCTCTAACGAACCATTCTCCATCCCAACCATATTTAACAGTAGCATCTTCAACAGATTTAACTTCAGCTAAAATCTTTTTAGCTTCGTCATTATTACCAATATGGTTTAAGATAGTTGCAAATTCTTTTCCATATAATACAAACATACCAGCGATGAATACTGATTCAGCCTTTCCTGATTCGAAATTAGAAGCAGTTTGGAATGATTCACCTGGTGTTTTAGAGAAGCAGTTTAAATTTAAGCAGTCATTCCAATCGGCTCTACCAATTAGTGGTAAACCATGTGGTCCTTTATGAGTAATAATATAATTTAAAGAAGCTCTTAAATGGTCGATTAATGGTTTTTCCGAACCTTCCTTATTGTTGAATGGAGTAGGGTCATTTAAGATTGTATAATCGCCAGTTTCTTTGATATATTGGCTTACTGCATCAATTAACCAAAGTGGGTCATCATTAAATCCTCCACCAATATCAGCATTACCACGCTTTGTAAGTGGTTGATATTGATGGTAAGTAGAACCATCTTCAAATTGGATTGATGCGATATCTTTAATACGCTCTCTAGATTTTTCAGGAATTAGGTGTAAGAATCCTAATAAGTCTTGGCAGCTATCTCTGAAGCCCATACCACGACCAGTTCCTGATTCATAATATGATGCAGATCTTGACATATTAAATGTAACCATACATTGATATTGATTCCAAATGTTAACCATACGGTCAAATTTTTCATTATCAGATTTAACATTTAATGTAGAAAGAAGATCTACCCATTTAGTCTTTAGCTCGTTGAAAGCTTTTAATACTTGTTCTTTAGTAGCATATTTCTTTTGTAATTCATATGCTTTTTCTTTATTGATAACATGAAGCTTTTCAAATTTCTTATCATCTTCATTTTCAATATATCCTGTTTGGAAAATAACAGTTTTAGACTCACCTGGTTTAATTTCTAGATTAAACATATGTGAAGCAATAGGTGCCCATCCAGAAGCCTTAGTATTATAAGATGTCTTATTTAATACAGCAGAAGGATCACACCATGAATTATATAATCCAATAAATGTATCTAAATCAGAATCATAACCATCATGTTTAATATTAGTATGGTAGAAAGCATAATGATTACGTCTTTCTCTATATTCTGTTTTATGGTAAATAGTAGTATCATCAATTTCAACTTCACCAATATTCCAGTTTCTTTGGAAATTAGTTTGATCATCAACTGCGTTCCATAAACACCATTCGATTACGCCATGAAGTGTTACGTTTTTAGTTTCTTTACTATTATTTGTTAAAGTTAATTGATTTATTTCACATAAATCCTTTAATGGAACGAAACATAATAATTCAGCCTTTAAATTATTTTTTTCACTTTCAAATACTGAATATCCTAAACCATGTCTACATTTATAACTATCAAGTTTTGTCTTCATTGGTAGGAAACCAGGATTCCAGATTGTTCCATTATCATTAATATAATAATATCTTCCACCATAATCTCTTGGAACGTTATTGTATCTAAATCTAGTAATTCTTCTAAGCTTAGCATCTTTGTAGAACATATAACCTCCACAAGTATTACTCATTAAGCTGAAGAAGCCGTCTTGTCCAAAATAATTTATCCAAGGAAGTGGTGTATTATAATTTGTTATTACATATTCATATTCTTTGTCGTCAAAATGTCCAAATTTCATAAATTGCTCCCTTTCATTTCGAAAACGTTTAAGTAACTCTTTTCCCTAATTATATAGATTATTTTTTTCGAAATCAATATAAAATTTAATAAAAAGGATGAAAATTTTTCAAAAAAGTGTAAAAAATCTAAAAAATTATTTTTTTTCGAAAATTTTTCAAAAAAGTATTGACATTTAAAAAACGCTTTCCTATAATAAAAGTACGAAAACGTTTAAGAAGTTTAGAAAAATGGTGATATCATGGTCAAGATTAAGGACATAGCCGAGCGATGCGGACTGTCAATTGCCTCTGTTAGTAAGGCATTGCATGGCGAATCAGATCTAAATCCAAAAACTGCAGAGTATATCAGAAGTGTTGCAAGGGAAATGGGGTATGTTCCTAACGCATCAGCAAGATTACTTAAAACAAAAAGAAGTTATAACGTTGGTGTTCTATTCGTAGACGAAACGAGTTCTGGTCTAGAACATGAATACTTCTCATCTATTTTAAATTCTATAAAGAACGAGAGTGAGAAGCATGGATATGATATAACTTTTATTTCTCACCATTTTGGAAAAAACTACTTAACATTTTATGAGCATGCTAAATATCGTAATGTAGACGGAGTGATAATCGCATCAGTTGATTTCAAGGATCCAGAAGTTATTCAGCTTGTGGAAAGCGAAATTCCAACTGTGACGATCGACTACGAATTTAACGATGTCGCGTCTGTTGTATCAGATAACGTACAGGGTGTAAGAGACATAGTTAATTTCTTAGTCGAAATGGGACATACAAAAATCGCATTTATCACTGGCGACGATACTTCAGTAACTCAAAAAAGAGTTGCAAGCTTTTATAAGACTTGCGGCGAGAATAAGATATCAGTAAATGATGAATATATTAAGAAAGGAAGGTACCATATACCGAAAGTAAGTGGAGAAGCGACAAGAGAATTATTAGCTTTAGACGAAAAACCAACGGTAATTATGTATCCAGATGATTATTCACTTTTGGGTGGGATAACTGAGATAGAGAAACATGGACTTAAAGTTCCTGAGGATATAAGTGTTGTTGGTTACGATGGAATTAAGCTTTCAAGGTTACTTAGACCTATAGTTACAACTTATGTTCAAAATTCTACTGAGATTGGTATTCAAGCTACTAAAAAACTAATTGACCTAATTGAAAATCCAAGGACTACAATTGCCGATAGAACCTTAGTCATTGGAGGACTTCAACAAGGCGAAACAGTAAGAAAAATTAAGTAAGTTCAAAAAATGGTGTTGACCATTTAAAATAAACAATAATGGATGTCAACCATTAAAAAAATGGCAGAACAAGAAAGAGAGAAAAATTTTTAAAAAGGGGAAAGAAAAAGAAATGAAAAAGAAAGTATTAAAAGGCGCAGCTGTAGCTGCATTAGGTGGACTTGTTGCATTAAGTCTAGCATCATGTGGATCAAGTGATTCATATAAAGCTGAAGTATCAGATGGTGGTAAAGTATTAAATATTAGAGTATGGAATGAAGAATTCATTTCAAGATTTAAGGATTACTATCCAGGTGCAAAAGAAGTTAAAGCAAATGAAGAATTCACTTTAACTGATGGTACAACTGTTAAGTTCCAAATGACAGCTAATAAAGATAATGCATATCAAAATGCACTTGACATCGCTTTAAAGAATCAATCAAAAGCTGCAGCTGACGACAAAGTTGATATGTTCTTATTTGAAGCTGATTATGCTTTAAAATATGTAAATTCAAATTATTCATTAGACGTTAAAGATTTAGGTATGACAGATAGTGATACAGCTGATATGTATCAATATACTAAAGATATTGCTACAGTAAATAATAGATTAAAAGGCGTATCATGGCAAGCAACTCCAGGTCTATTTGCATATAGAACAGATATTGCAGAAGCAGTTTTAGGAACTTCTGATCCAGTAGAAGTTCAAAAACAATTAGCCGATTGGACTAAGTTCGATGAAACTGCAGCTAAGATGAAAGCAAAAGGATATGCAATGCTTTCTGGTTATGATGATGCATATAGAGTATTCTCTAATAATATTAAGTCACCATTAGTAAATAGTGATAAGAAGATTGTTATCGATGAAAATCTAAAAACTTGGATTAAGCAAACTAAAGATTATACTGATAAGGGATATAACAATAAAACAACATTATGGGATGACAATTGGAATAAACAACAAACAATTAATGGAAATACATTCGGTTTCTTCTATTCTACATGGGGTATCAACTTCACATTAGCTGGTAATGCTGAAATTAAGAATGACAAAGGTGAAAACTTAGTTGGTAAGTATAGAGTATGTGAAGGTCCAGCTTCATATTATTGGGGTGGAACATGGATGGCAGCAGCAAATGGTACTGATAATAAGAGTCAAGTATTAGATATCATGAAGAAGTTAACTTGTGATGCTACAATTGCTGAAAAGATTACTCGTGATACATTAGATTATACTAATAATAAGACAGCTATGAATAAGATTGCCAACGATGCAACTTATGGTTCTGAGTTCTTAGGTGGACAAAACCATATTAAATTATTCGCAGCAGCTGCACCAAAGATTGATATGAAGAATATTTCTGCATACGATCAAGGAATTAATGAAAAGTTACAAGAAGCAATGAAAGATTATTTTGCTGGTACTGTAACAGAAGAAAAAGCATGGGAAAACTTCTATACAAAAGTAACAACAGTTTATCCAGAATTAAAGAAATAATATTTTAAAGAAAAAAGGGCAGGCAAAAGTTGCCTGCCTTAATTTAAATTATAAGAAAGTAGGTAGTTTTCATGGTAAATGATACATCTATAATTGATAATAAACATTTATCTACAACAAGAAAAAAAGTAAATTATGCAAAATGGGGTTATATTTTCATTATTCCTTTTTTCCTAATTTATGCTATTTTCTCGCTATGGCCACTTTTACAAACATTCTTCTATAGTTTCTTTGAAATGTATTCTTCAGGTTTGGATGATATTGGTCCTAATTTCATTGGATTTGGAAATTATGTTAAATTATTTACAACTACACATTTCTTCGAATATTTGGGAAATACATTAATTCTTTGGATTTTATGTTTTGTTCCACAAATTGTTGTATCACTATTGTTAGCTGTATGGTTTACAGATAGAAGATTAAAATTAAAAGGTCAAAGATTTTTTAAAACTGTAATTTATATGCCAAACCTAATTATGGCATCAGCATTTGGTTTCTTATTTATAACATTATTGTCACCAACAGGTCCAATTATTAATATGTTAATGGATGCAGGAATATTACAAGAACAATTTAATATTTTGGATTCTGTATGGGGAACAAGGGCTGTCATAGGTTTAATGAATTTCTTAATGTGGTTTGGTAATACAACACTACTTTTAATGAGTGGTGTTATGGGCATTGATGAAGATATATTTGAGGCTGCAACAGTTGATGGTGCAGGAGCTTTTAGAACATTTTTTGATATTACTATGCCATTATTAAAACCAATTTTTGTATATGTATTTATTACTTCATTAATTGGTGGTATCCAATTATTCGATGTTGCTCAGATGTTTACTAGAAATTCTGGTGGACCTGATATGACTTCTGAAACATTAATAATGTACTTGAATCTAACATTTAGAACAAGTAGCAATTATGGTATGGCAGGAGCTATTTCTGTAATAATTTTCATTATGACTGCTGCATTGAGTATTGCTGTATATTTTATTTCTTATAGAGATGCAGCTCCAAAAAAGCGTAAGAAGGTGAAGACAGATGCAAAATAGTATTGAAAAACAATCACATGAACAAATCCTTGATACTAGGGGTGCAGGTCACGACGAAAAAAGTTTTAAGGCAAAAGCTTTAATAACTACAAGAAGAATAATTGCATATACTATTTTAATTCTTTTATCTTTAATGTGTTTATTCACTATTTATATCTTAATTATTAATGCTACTAGAAGTACAAGTGAAATTCAAACTGGATTTAGTTTTATTCCAGGAACACATTTTGGGGATAACTGGAATAGTTTATTTTCAGGAAATTTACCCGTTTTAAAGGGATTTTTAAATAGTTTCATTATTTCATTTTTAAGTGCTACGCTATGTGCTTATTTTAGTGCTTTAACAGCATATGGAATACATATGTACAACTTCAAATTGAAAAGAATAGCATTTATGTTTATTTTATTGGTTATGATGGTTCCTTCACAAGTTGGAGCAATTGGTTTAGTTAAGATGTGTAATGATTTAGGATTTACGACATCAAATAACCCAATATTGGTATATATGCCGTTAATTCTTCCATCAGTTGCTTCTCCAATAGTATTCTTCTATATGAAGCAATATCTTGAATCAATTTTACCAAAAGAAATGGTAGAAGCAGCAAGAGTAGATGGTGCAGGTGAAATGAGAATATTCCATGGTATGGTATTACCAATTTTAAAACCAGCTTTAGCTATTCAATTTATTTTTGCGTTTGTATCAAGTTGGAATAATTATTTCGTTCCACAATTACTATTAGCAAATAAAGGAAATGATTATAAAACAATTCCATTAGTATTGGCAGTGTTAAATGACCAATCAAATCCAGAGGCTTTTGACCTTGGAAAAGTTTATATGGTAATGTTATTAGCAATTGTTCCACTATTAATAGTATATTTAATATTCTCAAAATTCATATTAAAGAATTTAACATCTGGATCTGTAAAAGGATAAGATTTAGTAATAAAAAGACAATGGGATCCATTGTCTTTTCTTTTTAAGGAGGACAGTTTATGTTTAATATAGACTTTATATTTGGTGCTTCAACCGCATCGTATCAAATCGAAGGTTCAATAGATAAAGATGGTAAAACATCATCTATTTGGGACACATTTACTAAAACAAAAGAAAATATATTAGATGGTAGTGATGGTAGCATTGTTTGTGATAGCTATATTAAATATAAAGATGATGTTAAATTATTACATGAATTAGGTGTTAAAGCATACCGTTTTTCTATCGCTTGGTCTAGAGTGATAGATAAAAATAATAATCCTAATCAAAAAGGATTAGATTATTATATTAATTTATGCAAAGAATTAAGAAAATATAATATTAAACCTTATGTCACACTATACCACTGGGATATGCCTCAGTGGTTAGAGGATATAGGTGGTTTTTTAAATGATGAAATATCTAATTATTTTATGCATTATACAGATGTTGTAACAAAAGCCTTTGATGGTTATGTTTCAGATTATATAACAATTAATGAGCCACAATGTATTATGTTTTTAGGACATAGATTATGTGTACACGCTCCTGGAGTTAAATATAATGATAAAGAAATGCTAAAAGCAATTCATAATTTACTTTTATGCCATGGTAAATCTGTAAAAATAATTAGGAAAAACGTAAAAAATTCAACAGTAGGATTCGCACCATGCTCAAGGCCGATGATTCCTACAACAAATGATCAATTATTATACAAAAAATGTTACGAAGAATATTATAAATTAGATAGGGATAATGAGTATCCAAATAATGTATCAATTTATAGTGACCCAGTATTTTTAGGTGATTATCCTAAAGAATACTATGAGAAATTTAAGGATATATTACCTAAGATAACAAAAGAAGATTTAGAACTAATCAATCAACCAGTTGATTATATTTATCAAAATTTTTATTCAGGAACATTTTATTCTTTAGATAAAGATAATAATTTAGTAAAAGAACCATTTCCTTTTGGATATCCTGAAGGAAATATTGATTGGCTACAAGTCGTACCACAAACATTATATTATGGACCCAAATATTTATATGAAAGATATAAAAAGCCAATTATAATAAGCGAAAATGGTTTCTGTAATAATGATGTAATATCATTAGACGGAAAAATACATGATCCTGAAAGAATAGATTATATTAATAGATATTTAATTGAATTAGAAAAAATCTCTAAAGAAATACCAATTAAAGGATATTTCTATTGGAGTTTATTTGATAATTTTGAATGGAATAGTGGGCTAAAGAAAAGATTTGGCCTAGTATACATTGATTATAAAAATGGTAATAGAATCAAAAAGGATTCATATTTCGAATATAAAAAGATTATAGAAAAAGGGGGTATATAGTATGGTATCTTTTATTGAAATGCGAAATAATTTTAAAACTATTGTTACATTATCAAATTTAGGTGCTTCTATATATGATATTAAAACAGTAGATAAGGATAATAAAATAGAATCTATTCTATATACTACAAAAAAAGAAGAAGATTTTATAACTGAAAGAAGTTATCTAGGTAAAACAATAGGTAGAACTGGAGGAAGAATATCAAATTCTAAATTTAAATTAAATGATATAGAGTATGTTATTAAATCCAATGATCCTAATGGACTTCATGGTGGAATTGATGGGGTAAGCTATAAAGAATTTGAATATCACAAAGTTGAAGCTGAAGATTATTTCGAAGTAAAATTTTCATATTATTCCAATGACCTTGAATCAGGTTATCCTGGAGATTTAATTATAAATGTAATATATAGGTTATATAAAAACATTAATAAATTAACTGTAACTTATGATGCAATCGCATCAAAAGATACATTAGTTAATTTATCTAATCATTCATATTTTAATTTAAGTGGCAATTCTAAAGATAATATATTAAATCATGAATTATATATTAACGCATCTAAAATGGAAAGAATTGAAAAATTAATTCCACAAGAAATTGTTGATTGTAAAGAAATATATTCATTTAAAAATATGCATAAAATAGGCGATTATATTAATGATAAAGAAATCATAGATAATACAAATGGATATGATTATCCATATATTTTTGATGATGATACAATAGATAAATTTAATGTTTTATTAAAGGATGATAATTCAAAAAGAATTTTAAAAATTAAAACATCTTATCCTACAGTTGTAGTATATACATGTAATTATACTGAAGATAAAATAATGAATAATGGTGAAGTGATGACACCATATTATGCAGTATGTTTAGAATGTATGTATCATCCTAACACAATCAATAGTGACTTTTTAAAAGAAAAAAAGGATATATTATTAAAAAATAAAAAATATAAAGAAACAATAGAATATTATTTTGGGGTAGAAAATGACTAAACTAGATGGATTTATTAAAGGTGTAAACTTAGGTGGATGGTTATCTCAAGGAAGCTTAGAGATATCACATTTAGATTCTTTTATCAAAGAAGAAGATATTAAAAGAATCAAAGATATGGGATGTGATCATTTACGTTTACCTGTAGATTTTGAAAATATATATGACGAGAAAAAAGAATGTGATAATCCGGTAGGTTATAAATATATAGATTTATGTATAGAATGGTGTAAAAAATATGGATTAAATGTAGTATTAGATCTTCATAAAGCACCAGGCTATATATTTGATGATTTTGAATATTCTGCAGGATTTTTCACAAATGAAAAATTAATGGGATTATTCTTAGATATTTGGGATAGATTATCAAAAAGATATGCTAAATATTCAGATATGATGATGTTTGAAATGCTTAATGAAGTAACATCATTTGATGTAATTAACGAATGGAATGATTTAGCACTTAGATGTATTAAAGTAATTAGAAAGAATGCACCTAAGGTAAAGATTTTATATGGTGGTGTAGGTTATTCTAGCGTAAAGGCTGTTAAATTCATACCAGCACCATATGATGAAAATATTGTATTTAATGTACATTGTTATGAACCAATGGCATTTACTCATCAAGGCGCATATTGGGTAGATAAGATGCCTACTGATTTTAGAATAGGATATCCAGTTGACGAAATAAAATATAAAGAAATTTGTAAAATTGTACCATCACTTGTTAATGGTACATTAGGGGATGCAGATAATGCATTAAAAATGCTTGAAAATAATTTCTTTATTAATTTATTTAAAGAATGTGTTGATTGCGCTGAAAAGTATAATGTAGGTTTATATTGTGGTGAATATGGTGTTATCGATAGAGCTGATCCAAAATCATCATTAATTTGGATTAAACATATTAATCAAGCATTTGAGTACTATGGTATCGCAAGAGCAATTTGGAGCTATAAGAAGATGGATTTTGGTATTATTGATGACCATTATAAAGACATCTATGATGAATTGATAAAATATTTATGATTATTGTGTAAATTTTTCCTAATAATTATTGAAATTTATCTATTCTGTAATATAATAATTACTTGGTAAATGAGGTAATAATATGTGGGAAATGAAACAACCAAATTATGGTGATCAAATTAGAGTAAATAGAGGCTTTTATTATCATCATGGAATATATGAGGATGATAATCATGTTTATCAATTTGCTTCCCCAAAAGGAAGTGAAGTATCACCTGATACAGCACTAATCATTTGTACAACACTAGAAGAATTTTTAAAGGGTGGTGTTGTAGAGGTTAGATGCTATTTAGATAATGAATTAAAGAATAAGAGAAGTCCTGATGAAATAATTAATTATGCTAAATCAAAGCTTGGCACGGGACTTGGCACATATAATTTAATTACAAATAATTGTGAGCATTTTTCTAATATGTGTGCTTTTGGTAAAGCACAAAGTAATCAAGTAGAAGATGTAATTAAAATGTTATTTGGAGGAAGATATTAATGAGACTTGGAGTAGATGTAGGTGGAACTACTGTAAAGGTGGGATTCATTGATAATTACGAAATAGTAGATAGATTAGTAGTAGAAACTAAAAAAGAAACATTATTTGATGATGTATTTGTTGCAGTAAAGGAATATGCTACAAAAAAGAATTATAAAATTGATGGTATTGGAGTAGGACTTCCAGGACATGTTGTAGGTACTGTAATCGACAGATTACCTAATGTAGGTATCAGTAATTTAGATGTTAAGCCAATAGCTAATAAATATTTTCCTGGTGTATTTGTCGCATGCACTAATGATGCTAATGCCGCTGCACTTGGTGAATTATTAGCCGATGATGATAAGAAAGCGTCTGCATATATGATTACACTTGGTACAGGTGTTGGCGGTGGCCTTGTTATAGATGGCAAAGTTAGGGATGGTAGCCATTCAAATTGTGGTGAAATAGGACATATGTTTGTTGATTATGTTCATAATTATAAATGCTCATGTGGATTAAACGGATGTCTAGAAACAGTAGCTTCTGCAACAGGAATAGTAAGAGTAGCTAATCAATATCAGCATGAGTTTAAAACTACATTAGAAGGTGAAATAACATCTGCAAAGGCTGTTATTGATGCAGCAAAAGCTGGAGATCCACTAGGACTTTTTGTATTAGATGTAGTAGCTGATTCACTAGGTAGATCTATATCAATAATCGAACTTGCAGTAGATGTAGATACATTCTATATCGGTGGTGGAGTAAGCAATGCAGGTGATATATTAATTAATAGAATTGCTGATTATTACAAAAGATATGCTCATTATGCTGTAAAGGATATAAATATAAAGAGAGCAAAACTTGGAAATGATGCAGGTATGCTAGGTGCTGCTTATCTATGGTAAAAAATTATGAAAGATAATAATGTCAAAGCAACTAAAATATATAAGCCAGAGATTTTATCGTGCCCTATTTGTAATAATAATTTAAAATATTGTTATACAGTATCAAATAAGGTTGTACAGTTTTCATCTGGAAAAACTATTAGAATCAAAAATCTTGGTTATAAATGTCCTAGCTGTAATGATGATGTATTTTTTTCACAAACAGCTAATAAATTAGCATTTAAAGGTTATACATATTCTGCAAAGGTAGTATGTATGATTGATTATGAAAAAACTATAAAGCATAAAGGAAGAGAAGCTATCTGTGATTTTCTAGCAAATAAGAATATAGAAATATCAGATAGAAATGTAGATATAATCCATAAAAAGTTTATGGAATTATATGAAATGGATTATGATTCCAAGATAAAAGAATCATATAAGAATATGCTAGATAAATTTAAAGAAATTAGAATATGCTTAGATTTAATTACTGTAAATGAGAAATCATATGTTTTAATGTATGATTACTTTGCAGGTAATATTATTGCAATATGGAAATTCAATGGAATGGATGATCCTAATTTAATTGATACTTTATCAATATATATTAAGGATAGAGAAGATATATCTACAATATTTACTGTTAGAGGATATGTATCTAAATTCGTTCCAATAATTAAATCTATAATATCTAAAAAAACAAAAGTATATTCATTTTTAAAATTTTAACAAAGAAAGCTCCCGCAACTGGGAGCTTTTTCCTAGCAAATAAGAAATAAATCAATTTTACTTTTAACAATAAAATTATATTAAAATCGAATAAAATTCGTCGAATTTTTATTTAAAAAATCGATATTTTACCGAATAATCTTTGACAACTCGTCTAGTATGTGCTAAAATTATAATACATTTTATTGAAAGAGGGAGTGTTTATGGCTACACTTAATTTTGATGAATTTGATAAGAAGATTTTAAAATATTTGCAAGAAGATTCATCTATATCTAATATAGATTTATCTAAGAAGATTGGGCTTGCGCCATCTTCATGCTTACTTAGAGTTAAAAATTTAAAAGAACAAAAGGTTCTTAAACAGTTTACTGCAGTAGTTGATGAAAAGATTTTAGGATTTGAAATCACTTGTTTCGCTAAAGTATCTATGTCTCCATTAAATAGAGAGACTTCTACTAAATTTATTGAAGAAGCAAAGAAGATTCCTGAAATTATTGAATGTTATACAATTACTGGTGAGGCTGCATTCTTGCTAAAAATTGTTGCAAAGAGCTTCCAATATTATAGAGATTTCGTTTTTGATAAGCTTTTAGCTGTACCTCATGTATCTAATATTGATACATCTATCGTAGTTGGTACAGAAAAGAAGACAAACGTTATTCCACTAGATTAGTATTAGCCCTTTTTGAGGGCTTTTTTTTCGGAAAAAAAGAGGTGTTTTTATGAGTGGTATAAAGAGAATAGCCAAATGGAGCGTAAGGTATTTACCTGTATTTATTGCGATATTAGCTTTATCTATTTTATTACAATGGTTATATTCATATTTACCATTATTTGTTCAATATTCATTCGCAGTATTAGGGTATGGTGATATTAATAAGGTTGCATTGCCATCATTTTTAATTAATTTATTTAAACAGGGCGATACTGTATTAAATATTATATTGATGGTATCTATGTCTATGATATTGCTTCAAGCAATTAGAAGTGTATTAAGATTTATCGATAATTATATGCAAGGTGCCTTAACTCAATATATGGGTCATAGATTAAGAACAAGATTATATAAGCATATATGTGATTTGCCATTTTCATATCACAGTAACTCAGATGTTGGTGATTTAATTCAAAGATCAACATCTGATATTGATCAGGTATCAAATTTCGTATCTACACAGGTACCAAATTTTATTTCAATATTTATTACAGTTGGTATAGGTGCATATCAAGTTGGTAAAATTTCATTAACATTAATGTGGGTAAGTTTAATTATTGTTCCCGTTACTGCGATATCTTCAGTGTTATATTTTAGATATTGTAATAAGAAATTTAATGAAATTGAAGAAGTAGAAAGTAATATGACTACTATAATTCAAGAAAATGTTAATGGTGCTAGAGTAGTAAGAGCCTTTTCAAATGAGAAATATGAATTTGAAAAGATGGATGAAGCAAATAAATTGTATACTAAGAAAAATGCTAGATTTAATAATGTTATGGCAGCATTTTGGGGAATGTCAGATATGACAGTATTTTTACAATACGCCTTAACTATATTCACTGGTATTATGTTAGCAAAAAATGGCACACTAGGTGGTGCTGATATTATTGCCGCAATGCTTTTAATGAATATGCTAGTATGGCCAATGAGAGGCTTAGGTAGAACAGTTGCTTCATTTGGCAAAGCTAATGTTGCTGCAAAGCGTATTGGAGAAATATTTGATTTAGATACTGAATTTGAAAATAATGGAACTGAAAAGCCAAAGCTTACAGGTGATATTGAATTCAAAAATGTTTCATTTAAATTTAAAGATACAAATCAATCATTATTAAATGATATTTCATTTAAGATTAAGACAGGACAAACTGTTGCTTTAGTAGGTAAAACAGGCTCTGGTAAGTCAACTATTTGTAATATTTTAGCTAGATTTTTAGATTATGATTCAGGTAATGTTTATATTAATGGAAATGAATTAAAAACTATTGAAAAGAAGTATTTAAGAAAAAATGTTAAATATGTATTACAAGATCCTTTCTTATTTTCTAGAACAGTATATGAAAATATAGCAATTTCTAATCCTAAAATATCAGAAGAAAAAGTAATAAGTGCGGCAAAAGAGGCTGCAATTCATAATGAAGTTATTAAATTTGATAAAGGATATAAAACAATTGTTGGTGAAAAAGGAACAACCCTATCAGGTGGACAAAAACAAAGAGTTGCAATTGCACGTATGCTAATCGATGAAGCTCCTGTAATAATATTTGATGATTCATTATCGGCATTAGATACAGGAACAGATGTATTAATAAGAAAAGCCTTAAAAGTAAAAGATCAAAATCAAACAATGATAATTATTACTCATAGAACAACGACAGCTAAAGAGGCTGATTTAATATTAGTTCTAGATGAGGGTAAAATTGTTGCTTCAGGAACTCATGATGAGTTAAAGGATAAACCAGGATTATATAAAGAATTATGGGGTATTCAAGGAGAACTTGAAAAAGAATTTATTAATGTATTAAAGAAGGAGGTTATTGAATAATGGAAGAATTAGAAGATTTTGAAGAACTAGATGATAAGAATTCACATTATGATAATCATCCTTGGAAGAAAATATTTAAAACAGTATTTAAACATAAGGGACCGGCTATTGGATTAATAATATCTGTTGTATTTTTAGCCACACTTGATACATTATATCCATTCATCAATAAATATGCCTTAGATAATTATTTTGGTGAAAATCCTTCATTTGATAATATTTATATTTTCATGGCATTTTATATTGGTGTTGCAGTTTTATATGGATTAACTATATTTAGTTTTATTTTCTTTGCTGGTAAGGTTGAAGTTAATACATCTTATGAATTAAGAAAAGAAGCTTATTTAAATTTACAAAAGTTACCATTTTCTTATTTTGATAGAACAGCTCAAGGCTGGATTATGGCAAGACTTACAAGTGATTCAAGAAAATTATCAGAAATAATATCTTGGGGTGTAGTAGATTTACTTTGGGGTATTCTAACTATGTTTGGAATATTAGGAATATTAATGGTATTAAATATTCAATTAGCACTTATAATATTGATTATTTTACCAATTATTTTAGCAATTACTATATTCATTAATTCAAAGATATTAAAAGCATATAGAAACGCAAGAAAAGAGAATTCTAAAATAACAGCTGCAATGAATGAAGGCTTTATGGGTGCTAAAGCAACTAAATCTTTAGTCATTGAAGATTCAAATAGCGAGGAATTCAATTATAAATCATTTAAATATAGAAGAGCTTCTTTAAGAGCGGTAGCTTTATCTGCATTATTTGGACCAATTGTATTTATTACATGCTATGCTGCAGTTGGCTCTACAATATATTTAGGAACAGTTTTAGCAATTAATGTTCCGCTATTATATTTATTTGTTGATTATACAATTAAATTCTTTGATCCAGTAATGAATGTATCGTCAATACTTGGTGAATTTAAGCAAGCTCAAGCTTCAGCTGAAAGAATTATAGCTTTAACTGAAGAAAAGCCAGAGATAACTGATACACCTGAGGTTATTGAAAAATATGGTACTATTTTCGAACCTAAGTTTGAGAACTTTGAACCATTAATTGGTGATGTAGAATTTAAAAATGTAACATTTAAATATAACAATGGTGAAGAAGTATTAACTAATTTTAATTTGAATATTAAAGCTGGATCTAGTGTGGCATTAGTAGGTCATACAGGTTCTGGTAAATCTACCTTAGTTAATTTAATTTGTAGATTTTATGAACCAACATCAGGTGAAATATTAATTGATGGTAAAAATTATAAGGATAGAAGTATTACTTGGCTTCATTCTAATTTAGGATATGTATTACAAACACCACAATTATTTACTGGTACAATATTAGAAAATGTTAGATATGGTAATTTAAAGGCAACAGACGAAGAATGTATTAATGCATTAAAAATGGTATCTGCAGATGAATTTATTGAAAAATTAGATGATAAATATAATACTAATGTAGGAGAAGGTGGAGGAAAGCTTTCCTTAGGTGAAAAGCAATTAATATCTTTCGCAAGAGCAATAGTTAATGATCCAAGAATATTAATATTAGATGAAGCAACATCTTCAATTGATACAGAAACTGAATCAAAAATTCAAAACGCAATTGATGTAACTATGAAGGGTAGAACTACATTTATGATTGCTCATAGATTATCTACAGTAGTTAACGCAGATGTTATTTTAGTAATGAAAGATGGTAAGGTTATGGAATCAGGTAATCATCATGAATTATTAAATAAACGTGGATATTATTTTGAATTATATAAAAACCAATTTTCAGAAGAATCTATTGGAAAGCTTCTTGCATAGTTTTAGTTAATAAACTATAATTGTTATGGTTATTAGAGGTATTTAAAAATGAATCAAGAATTATTTAAGAAAAACAGAAAAAAGATATTTGATCAAATGATTGATAATTCAATATTTGTTATTTTCTCTAGAAAAAATGGCGATGATGATATATTTAAGCAATCATATAACGTCAATAGAAATTATTTCTATGTTTCTGGTGTATTAGAATATGAAAATATTGTAGTATTAACAAAGATAAATAATAAAACTACAGAAATGATTTTTATTAATCCATATGATGAATTCAAGGCTAAATGGGTTGGAGCTCCTAAATCAAAGGAGGAAATAACTGAATTATCAGGTATTACTGATGTAAGATACTTAGATAAATTCAATTCTAATTTATTAAGCTTATTATCATATTGTAATAATTTATATCTAGATTTTATTCCAACAGAAATCGATTCTAATTTAGATGAGGATAGATTATTTGCTAAAAATATTAAAGAAAAAATGCCATGGATTAATATATTAAATGGTAGAAAGCTATTTAGTGTTGCTAGAACTATTAAAGAGCCTGAAGAAATAGAAGAAATGAAAAAGGCTATTGAAATAACTAATAAAGGAATCCAAAATATATTAGCTCACATGGGAAGCATGTATGAATATCAATTAGAATCATATTTTGATCAAGCTATTAAGTATTATGGAGCAACAGGCTATGCTTTTCCTACAATAGCAGCATCAGGTAAAAATGCTACATGCTTACACTATATGGAAAATAAAGATATAGCTAAGGATGGAGATTTAATATTATTTGATTTAGGCTGTAGCTTAAATATGTATTGTTCTGATATATCAAGAACATTCCCTGTATCTGGTAAATTTAGTCCAAGACAAAAACAATTATATGATATTGTTTTAAAGGGACAAGAGGTTGTATTTAATAACGCAAAGCCAGGTGTTACAACAAAAGAATTAAATCAAATATTAGTTAAATATTATGAAAAAGAATTAAAGAATATTGGCTTAATTAATAAACCAGAAGATGTATTTAAATATTATTATCATGGAGTAAGTCATCATATTGGCTTAGATTGTCATGATTTATGTGAATACGATAAATTAAAACCAGGTTCAATTATTTCTAATGAACCAGGATTATATATCGAAGAAGAAAATATAGGTATTCGTATAGAAGATGATATTTTAATTACTGAAACTGGTGCTGAGTGGTTAAGTCCACAAATCATAAAAACAACAAAAGCTATTGAAGAATTTATAGAGAGGAATAGAAAATAATGAATAAGACTATATTAAAAAATTATGCAAAGCTAATTGTTGAAATTGGTGCAAATGTTCAAAAAGGACAAGATGTTGTTGTTAATGCTAGAGTTAATGAAGCATATTTTGCTGAATTAGTAGTAGAGGCTGCATACAAGGCTAAGGCTAGAAGTGTAAGAGTTGAATGGAGTGATGATCAAGTTACTCGTTTAGCTTATAAATATCAAACAACAAAAACTTTATCTGAAATGCCAAAGTGGCAAGAAGAAAAATTACAACATGCTGTAGATACATTACCTGCAAGAATTTATATTGTATCTGATGACCCAGATGCCCTAAAGGGTGTTGACCAAGATAAGTTTACTAAGGTTAGAATGGCACTTGGTCCAACTATTATGAAATATCGTGAACAAATGGAAAATAAATATCAATGGGTTATCGCAGGTGTACCTAGTGAAGCTTGGGCTAAGAAGGTATTCCCTAATGAAACTAAAAATAACGCAATTAAGAAATTATGGGATGCAATCTTAACTACAACAAGAGCTTTAGGTGATCCAATTAAAAATTGGAATGAGCATAATAAAGTATTAAAAGAAAAATGTGAATGGTTAAATAATTTAAAAATTGACACATTATATTACAAATCTTCTAATGGTACAGATTTCTCAATCAAATTAAAGCAAGGTATGATTTTTGAAGGTGGAGCTGCAAAGACTCTTCAAGGTATAGTATATCAACCAAATATGCCAACAGAAGAATGCTTTACATCACCAGATAAATATTCAGCAAACGGTACTGTTATGGCAACAAAACCTCTTTCAGTAGATGGTAAGGTTGTTGATAACTTTGGATTTAGATTTGAAAATGGTAAAGTAGTTGAAGTTATTGCTAAGGAACAAGAACATAAAGAAGTATTAGAACATTTAATTTCTGTTGATGAAGGAGCAAGACAACTTGGTGAAGTTGCTTTAGTACCTTTTGATTCACCAATTAATCAAACAGGTATTTTATTCTTCGAAACATTATATGATGAAAATGCATGCTGCCATTTAGCTTTAGGTAGAGCATTTGAAGAATGTATTAAGGATTTTGATAAAATGACAGAAGAAGAAAGAAAAGCATTTGATTTAAATGTTTCTATTATTCATGTTGATTTTATGATTGGATCAAGAGATTTAAATATTACTGCTAAAACAATTGATGGCAATACAGTAGAAATATTTAAGAATGGTACATGGGCATAATGCTACATCCTATTAAACATTTCATTACAATAACTAAGCATAGACATTTAGTAATGCATTATTGCTTTAAATGTGGGTTATACAAGCAAGGCTTATTACATGATTTATCAAAATATGGCTTCACTGAATTTTGGCGTGGAGCTAAATATTATGCAGGAAATAAATCACCACATTATAATGAAAGAATGACAAATGGTTATTCTTTAGCTTGGATGCATCATAAGGGTAGAAATAAACATCATGTAGAATATTGGTCTGATGTAAATATGGAAACTCATAAATATGAATATGTAATAATTCCAAATAAATATATTGCTGAAGGAATGTGTGATAGAATCGCTGCTTCAAAGGTATATAATAAAAAGGAATTTAAACCTGAATTTGTAAAAGATTATTTTCAAAAAGAAACAGCATTTTTGCCAATGCATGAAAAGGTTAGAGAAACATATTTATTCTTAATGGATTATTATATCGAAAATGGTGAAAAAGCACTATTTAAATACATAAAAAAGAATATGAGAAAATAATTATTGTAAATTATTAAATTAATAGTATAATAATTTTGGGAATGATTGTCTCCCTTGCTTTATGCAAAACCGCTTATTTAAGCTGATGACGTCTATGATTATTCATGGGACATTATCGGCTTTTTTTGATTTTTGGAGGTGCTAAAAATGAATATATTTTTATCATTATTCATTATATTTTTTGCAGGAATATTGGGTGGATTTATATTTGAAAAAATAAAATTACCTAAATTAATTTTCTATATTATTTTAGGTATATTAATTGGTCCATCTGTATTTAATATTGTTGATGATACATTAATAAATATATCATCATATTTAAGGCAAATTGCATTAGTTATTATATTAACTAGATCAGGATTATCTTTAGATATTAATAATTTAAAGAAAATAGGAAGACCTGCGATATTAATGTGTTTTATTCCTGCAACATTTGAAATAATTGGTATAACAATATTCGCACCATTATTTTTATCTATATCATATTTAGAAGCATTATTATTAGGTTCTGTATTAGCTGCAGTATCTCCAGCAATTGTAGTACCTAGAATGATTAAGCTAATGGATGAAGGATATAATAAAAATAATGTACCAGAGCTTGTAATGGCTGGCGCTTCATGTGACGATATATTTGTCATTGTTTTATTTTATTCATTTAAAGAATTAGTAAAAACTTCAACATTTAATGCTTGGAATATATCTCAAATACCAATCAGTATTATAACAGGTATAGTGTTAGGCTTAATAATAGGCTTATTAATGGTTGCAATAATTAAACATTTAAAGCTAAATAAGGTGATAAATGTAGTTTTAATGCTAGGACTATCATTTGGTATGATTGCGTTAGAAAATGTATTAAAACCTTATTTTAGCGTCTCTTCTTTATTAGCAATAATTGTAATGGCATTAGTGATAAATATATTTAAAAAAGAAGAAGCAAAAGAAATTCAAAAATCATACAACAATCTATGGCAAGGATTTGAAATATTATTATTTACTTTAGTGGGTATCGCAACAAATATTAATTATGCATTTTCTAAAGATGGACTAATTATAGTAGGGCTAATATTTATTGCGTTAATATTTAGAAGTATTGGTGTTATTATTTGTATAATTTGTACTAAATTTAATAAGAAAGAAAAGATATTTATTATTATTTCATATCTTCCTAAAGCAACCGTTCAAGCCTCTATTGGAGCCATCGCTTTAAGTGAGGGTTTAGCATGCGGAGAAATAGTACTTACAGCTGCAGTTGTATCAATACTAATCACAGCTCCTTTAGGTGCGATATTAATAGATAGTTTATATAAGAAATTATTAAAATACGACAATGAAATTATTGAAAATATACAATGATATATATTCTTTTATTTTAATAAAAATAATGTTATAATTTAAAACGTTTGGAGGAAGCATTTATGATTGAAGTTAAAGGCTTAACATATGCATATACTGAAAAAGATGTTGCAGTAACTGATGTGTCATTTGATGTAAAAGATCATGAATGGCTTTCTATTATTGGGCATAATGGCTCTGGAAAATCAACTATAGCTAAGCTATTAGTTGGTCTTTTAGCTCCAACTAGTGGAACTATTTCATATGATGGTGTTGTATTAAATGAAAACACAGTTAATGATTTAAGAAAAAGAATCGGTATTGTATTTCAAAATCCTGATAATCAATTTGTTGGCTATAATGTAAAATACGATATTGCATTTGGCCTTGAAAATCATATGGTTCCAAGAGATGAAATGTTAAAGCTAATCGATGAATATACTAAAAAAGTCGATATGAATGAATATCTTGAAAGAGAACCCCAAACATTATCTGGCGGGCAAAAACAAAGAGTCGCAATAGCCGGTATTTTAGCACTTAATTGTGACATTATTATCTTAGATGAATCAACATCTATGTTAGATCCTCAAGGTACAGAAGAAATTATAAATATTATTGAAGAATTACATAATAAATATAATAAAACAATTATAACAATCACTCATGATTTAAATTTAGCTTCAAAAAGTGATCATATAATTGTTATGAGACAAGGTAAACAAATCTTATCTGGTACACCAAATGAGGTTTTTGAAAGAAGAGATATATTATTATCATCTAATTTAGATATGCCATTTGGCTTAAGGGCAGCCTTCTTGGCAAAAGAGGATGATATTATAAGTAAAAACAAGGAGTTAATAGATACTCTATGGGAATATCATTTAAAGAAGTAACTCATTCCTTTAGAGGAATAAAGAAAAAGGAAATATATACTGCCCTAGAAAATATTTCCTTAGATATTGACGAAAAAAATGAATTTATTGCGGTAGTTGGAAAAACAGGTTCTGGTAAATCAACAATGCTTAAGCATATGAATGGACTATATTTACCAACAGCTGGAAATGTATGTGTATTTGATTCTATTATTACTCCAAATCAAAGGAAGAATCCAAAATTAAAAAAAGTAAGAAAAAGAGTAGGATATGTATTCCAATTTCCTGAATATCAATTATTTGAAGAAACAGTGTTAAAGGATATAATGTTCGCTCCAATTAATTTTGGTATGAAGCCAGAAGAAGCAAAAGCTAAAGCAATCTCAGTTGCTAAATTATTAAAAATAGAAAAATTATTAAATAAGTCACCTTTCAATTTATCTGGTGGACAAATGAGAAAGGTAGCTATAGCTGGTATTTTAGCATATGATCCTGATATTTTATTATTAGATGAGCCAACAAGAGGACTTGATCCACTTGGTGCTAAAGAAATAATGGAAATATTCTATAAAATTCATAAAGAAACAGGTAAAACAATTATAATGATTACCCATGATATGAATTTAGTATATCAATACGCAACAAGAGTTGTTGTAATGAAGGATGCTAAAATTACTTTTGATGGAAAAAAAGAAGAAGTATTTGGATCAAATATTTATAAAGATAATAATTTAGCTAAGCCAGAAATATTAGAATTAATTGATTATCTTAATGAAAAATTACATTTAAATATTTCTTATGATACCTATACATTAGATGATTTATTAGTGAAACTAAGAAATCTAAAGGTAGGTGATAGTAATGAATAATTTTACTTTTGGTCAATATGTTCCAGGAAAAAGTTGGATATATAAGGCAGACCCAAGAACTAAAATATTACTTACTATCGCATTAATAGTATTAATATTCTTAATACCTGATTTACTTTGGATGACTTATGCGTTAGGTGCATTTGTATTAATATTTATATCAACAAGAATATCTATTATAAAAATATTAAAAAGTATAAAGGGTGTTATATTTTTATTGTTATTTACAGTAATTTTACAGCTAATTTATACTAAAGGAACTGAATTAGATCCTAATCCTTTATATACATTTAATATGCAAATAGGATTATGGCAATTATTAATATGCATTGGATTAATAGTAATATATTTTGTACTAAAAAAATATATACCATTTAAATTATTATTTTTCTTGGTATTATTCGCTATAGGATTTATAGTATTATGGAAAAATCCATTTGTTGACACAGGTTCAAGCTTTTCATGGACATGGCAATTTGATAACATGAAATGGGCTGATTTTAATTTTGATATTTATAAAGCTGGTCTTGAAAAGAGTGGATTTATATTTATTAGAATTGTTTTAATGATTTCAATAACACAGTTATTAACATTAACTACAATGTCAACAGATATTAATAATGGTCTTGAATGGATTTTATCTCCATTAAAATTATTAAAAATACCAGTTGGTGTATTTGCAATGCTAATATCATTAACATTGAGATTTATTCCTACTTTATTATCTGAAAGTAGAAAGATAATGCAAGCTCAAGCTTCACGTGGTGTTGATTTCAACGAAGGTAGCCTAAAGGATAAAGTAAATCAAATAATATCATTATTAATTCCAATGTTTGTTATTTCATTTAAAAGAGCAGATGAACTATCAGATGCTATGGAAGCAAGAGGCTATGTAATTGGTGCTAAAAGAACAAGAATAGATTTATTAAGATTTAGATTTATTGATTTCTTCTGTATTTTTGTTGTAGTCGCAATGTTTGCTGTAGTAATTATTCATATGGTAGGTGTATTTTAATGAGATATAAATGCATAGTATCATATGATGGATATAATTATATGGGATTTCAGGTTCAGGATAATGAACCCACAATAGAATTATATATAGAAGAAGCAATAAAAAAAATGCTTGGAATTGATGTTAAAATATATCCATCAGGTAGAACTGATAGATATGTTCATGCAATAGCTCAAGTATTTCACTTTGATTTAGATAAGGATTTACCAGATAATGGTATTAAAAGAGGAATTAATGCATTCTTACCTGATGATATACATATAATGGATGTTAAGCATGTATCAGATGATTTTCATGCTAGGTTTAGTGCGATATCTAAAGAATATAGATATTATATAAACACAGGTGAATATAATCCTTTAACAATTAGATATATGCCTAATATCACAAATTTAGATGTTGATAAAATGGATGAAGCAATTAAATTATTTATTGGTACTCATAATTTCAAAGGCTTTGCCTCAGCTCAAATTGATGAAAGAAAGGATACTAATAAGACTATATTTGATGCTCATATCAATAGATTAGATGATAAACTAGAATTTGTTTTTATAGGTACTGGATTTTTAAAATATCAGGTTAGAAGAATGATGGGTATTTTAATTGAAATTGGTAGAGGATTTCAAAATAAAGAATTAATAAATGAAGTATTAGAAAAATATGATCCTAAAATAAGCCATAAGGTAGCACCTGGGTGTGGATTATATTTATACAAGGTGAATTATAAAGATGAATAATGACAGAAAAGAAAATGGAGTATATCTTAAGCATAATGGATGTAATTGCTGTCAAGCAGTTATATTAAGCTATAAAGATATGCTAGATTTAGATGAAGAAACATTAAGAAAGCTTGGTTCAAGCTATGGAGTTGGCATGGGATGCATGGAAGCAACATGTGGTGCATTAATTGGTGCTACTATGGTACTTGGTTTACTTAATGATGGTTCAATTGGAACAATGAAAAAATCTAAAGCAATATTAGAAAGATTCAAAGAGTTATCTAAGGATACAATTTGTAAGAACCTAAAAGGAATCGAAACAGGTGTTGTTTTAACATCTTGTGATGATTGTGTTAGAAATGCAATTCAATCTCTAGATGAGTTTTTAGGTGAATAAGAATTATTGGAGTGGCGTTTGCCACTCTTTATTTTTTGGCACCATTTAGATAAAGTTATGGTGCCAAAATGGCACTATTTTTCATAAAGAGTGGTGCCAAAATGGCACTAAACACGTTGACATTATGGTGCCAATTCAGTATAATTATCATAGGTGAGAATATGACAATAAGAGAATTAAGGATTGCAAAAGGATTATCTCAAGCAAAATGTGCAGATTATTTAGCTATTCCATTAAGAACATATAAAAGATATGAAGCTGATGAGAATCGGATTAATAAAATAAAATATCAGTACATATTAAATCGCTTAGATGAATATAATTTAATAGATGAAGAACATGGAATTCTTACGATTGAGCAAATAAGAAATGTTTGTAGTTCTATATTTAAAAAATATTCTGTTGATTTTTGTTATTTATTTGGTTCATATTCAAAGGGAACTTCAACTGAAAAAAGTGATATAGATTTACTTGTATCTATGCCAATTGACGGGCTCAAGTTTTATGAATTAATTGAGGAACTACGTGAGAATCTTAAGAAAAAAATTGATTTATTGGATATTTCTCAATTAAACAATAATAATACACTTGTTCAAGAAATATTAAGAGATGGAGTTAAGATATATGGATAATATAAAGAATGACTTTTATTATGTTAATAAAAGGAGAAATGTTGTATAATATAAACAAATGTTTTTTATTGGAGAAGTAATTATGGAAATGAAGGGATTTATTACCTTTGAAGGTGGAGAATGTAGTGGAAAAACTACTGTAATTAACGCTATTAGCGAGGAATTTAAAAAAAGAAATATTGATTTTATTGTAACTAGAGAACCAGGTGGTATTAGAATAGCTGAAGATATTAGAAATCTAATATTAGACGTTAAAAATACTGATATGACACCTGAATGTGAGGCATTACTTTATGCTGCAAGTCGTATGCAACATTTAACACAAAAAGTAATACCTGCAATAAAGGATAATAAAATAGTTTTATGTGATAGATTTTTAGATTCTAGCTTAGCATATCAAGGCTATGCTAGAGGTCTTGGTATGGAAAATATATTGAATGTAAATTCGTTTGCCTTAAATTATTTACCTGAATTAACAATCTTTATTGATGTTACTCCTGAAGTAGCACTAAAAAGAATGTCCAACAAGGATAGAGGTGGCAAGTGCGATAGATTAGATCAAGAGAAAATAGATTTCCATGAAAATGTATACAAAGGATATCATGAATTATTAAAGATGTATCCTGATAGAATTGTTAGAGTAGATGGAAATAAGTCACTTGATGAAGTAGTAAATGATTGTAAAAATATTGTTCTTAAATATATAGGAAGGTAGTGTTAGCTTGGACATTAAAAAGGCAGTAAAAACTCAAGAAAATATCTTTAATATGCTAAAAAAAGCTAAAGCAAATAATCGCTTGAGTCACGCTTACCTTTTTTATGGAGAAGAAGGCACAGGTAAAAAGGAAATGGCCTATGCTTTAGCTACATTATTATATTGTCCTAATGGTGGATGCTTAGAATGTGATGTTTGTAAAACAATATTAACTGGTAATCATATGAATATCGATTATATTGGAATTAAAGAAGACAAAAAGCTTATTTCAAAGGAACAAGTTGTTGAGCTTCAAGAAGAATTTGCTAAAACATCTCTAGTAGAAGGAACAAGAGTATATATAGTAGATGGTATTGATACTGCAAGTAGTGCAGCTCAAAACTCATTATTAAAATTTATAGAAGAACCAATTAATAAAACACCTACAGTTGGTATATTTATCGCGAAAGAATTATCAAATGTAGTTTCAACAATTCAATCTAGATGTATAATCGAGCATTTTAATGCAATAGACCATAAATCTAGAGCGAAGATTTTAATTGATTCTGGATATGATGAATTATCTAGTATATTAGCTACTGGATTAACAAATAATCCAGACGAGGCAGTAGATATTATTAACAATTCTAATTTTGAAACCTTTAAGGCTGCGTTTTTAGATTTAATAAATATTCAAAAGCCTAAGGAATCAATTTATTATTATTTGAATCATATTTCTATATTTTCTAATCAAGAAAATTTAAAAGTTTTATTAACTTGGTATATGTTATTTTTAGAGGATGCTAATATTTGTATCGGCAATGATACTAATTTGATTTTATACCCATTATGTGATAAAATTATCACATATAGAAAGAAGATGGAAAATAGGCTTAGGGACTTACTTGAAATGACTCTTTCTTTATTTAAAAAATTAGATGGTAATGTTACAGCAAAGAATGTATTTCATGAGCTGATAACTAAAATTGTATAGAGGTTATTATGAGAGCTATAAAGGTACAATTTAAGCCTGTTGGTAAAAGATATTTCTTTGGAGTAGGTAATTTAAATGTTGCTTCAGGAGATAAAGTAGTTGTCAATACCATTAGGGGAATTGAAATGGGATATTGCGTTGGAGATATTTTTGATTTAAGTGAAAAAAGCTTAACATCAGAATTGAAAAACATCGTAAGAATCGCAACAGAAGATGATATTAATAATTATGAGAATAATAAAAGTGAACAAGATGAAATTGTAGCTAATACAAAAAGATTTGCTAAAACACATGAACTTGAAATGAAGGTTTTAGAAGCTGAATATACATTAGATAGAGCTAAACTAATTATTTATTTCGAGTCTGAAGGTAGAGTAGATTTTAGAGATTTAGTTAAAGATTTAGCTGAAATATACCATACTAGAATTGAATTACGTCAGGTTGGAAGTAGAGATGGAGCTAAGGTATTTGGTGGAATTGGTCCATGTGGATTAATTGTATGCTGTAAAACATTTATCACACAATTTGATAATGTATCAGTAAAGATGGCTAAAAACCAAAGCTTATCATTAAACCCAGTAAAAATCAGTGGAAACTGTGGAAAGCTTCTATGCTGTATTAATTATGAGAACGAATTATATACAGAGCTTCGTAAGAATGCACCAGATATTGGTGATATAGTAGAAACTGAAAATGGTCCAGCTAAGGTACTATCTTGTGATGTTATTAATAGAAATTTAAAAGTTAAATATCAAAATGAAGAAAACTCATTTGGTTATTTAAAATTAGATGATGTTAAATTCTTACCATCAGGTAAAAAGAATAAGAATAAAACTAATAACTATGATTTAGAAGAGGAATTCGAAAATGCCCTTAATTTGGAATGAGTTATTAGGTAGAGAAAATATAAAATTTGTCAGGATCCTGATATATTTAATTTTTCTATAGATTCAATGCTGATAGCATATTTTACAACTATTAATAAGGGTGTAAAAAATATTTGTGATTTATGTAGTGGTAATGCACCAATACCAATGTATTTAACATTAAGAACTGATGCTAAAATAGTTGGTGTTGAAGTACAAGAATATACATATAAGCTTGCAAAAATGTCAGTTGAATATAATCATTTAGAAAATCAGATTGAATTAATAAATGATAATTTAATCGGCATAAATGAAAAAATTGGAAAGCATACATTTGATTTAGTTACATGTAATCCTCCATTTTTCAAATTAGGAAGCCATAATATTAATCCAACCGATGCTAAAGCAATTGCAAGACATGAAATTCTTGCAACACTTGATGATATATGTAAAGAAGCATCATTGTTATTAAATTCAAAAGGTAGATTTTCAATGGTTCATAGACCTGATAGATTAATGGAGATAATTGATACATTAAGAAAATATCATATTGAACCAAAAAGATTACAACTAGTTTATCCTAGGATGAATAGTGAATGTAATCATATATTAATTGAAGGTATAAAGGATGGTAGTGAAGGTTCATTAAGAATACTTCCTCCACTTTATGTTTATAAAGAAGATGGTAAATGGACTGATGAGGTCTTAAAAATTTATAATTACGAGGAGTGATAGAAATGTTTTTAAGTTTATTAAACAAAAAGGAAATGCTTAAGTTTATGGATTTAGCTATCTATATGGTTGATATTGATGGTGAACCAACAGATGTTGAAAAAAGATTATTACATAAGCTAATGGCAGAATTAGAACCAGTAAAGGACGAATATACATTCCGTTTAACAGATACTGCTGAAAATACAATTAAGTTCTTTAAAGAATCAAATCCAGTTGTTAAGAATGTTGTATATTTAAATCTTGTTATGATTTCAATGCAAGATGATTTATATAATACAACTGAATTATTATTCCTAGAAAAAATTCAAAAGGAATTAGATATTTCAGCAGAAAAGAGAAGAGAATTAATTTCTGTTGTTTATGCTGAACGTGACTTAAGAGAAAAGACTATTCGTATTTTAAAGAACTAATGAGAATTAGAAGCTTTGAAGAAAAACAAGGTATTTTATATCTTGTAGCAACTCCTATTGGTAATATGTCAGATATTACCCTAAGAGCTATAGAAATATTAAAAAGTGTTGATAAGATATATGCTGAAGATACTAGAAATTCTATTAATCTTTTAAAGCATTATAATATCACAACTCATCTTGAGTCATATCATGAATTCAATCAAGAAACTAAAACTCTTGATGTTGTTAATGAAATAAAATCAGGATTAAATATCGCATTAATTTCTGATGCAGGCTTGCCTGTAATATCTGATCCCGGATATAAAATTGTAAAAGAAGCAAGAAAAGAAGGATTAAGAGTTTCAACCATTCCTGGTCCTTCAGCTGGAATAAGTGCTTTAATAGCTTCTGGAATAGCACCAATGCCATATACATTTTATGGTTTTTTGGATTCTAAACAATCTAAAAGAATATCTGAGCTTAATGATTTAAAATATGTTAATCATACAATTATTTTTTATGAAGCTCCTCATAGATTAAAAGATACATTAACTGATATGTATGAGGTTTTAGGAAATAGAAATATTTGTATTGCTAGAGAATTAACTAAAACATTTGAAGAATATATTGAAACTACATTAAGTGACGCTTTGAATTTAGATACATTAAAAGGTGAAATAGTATTAATTCTTGAAGGTTATAAAGAAAATAATGATGAATCAATTAATCCTATGGAAAGAATTGATGAATTAATTAAACTAGGCTATAAGCCGAATGAAGCAATTAAAGAAACTGCAAAACAATTGAATAAGGATAGAAAAGAATTATATAAAGAATATTCTGATTATAAAAATAAATAGGGGGGGAATTAAAATGGCTAATGATTTCGATGGCTATATTAAAAATATAAGCTATGATGATTTTATTAAATTATTTGATTCTTTAGATACTGGTTTAGTTTATATTGGAGGAGATTGGTGCTTTCATTGTAACAATGTAATTGATATTGTTGTAGAAGAAGCAAAAAAACAAAAGCTTCCATTTATTTATGGCTATGATCCTATTTTTACTAATGTTTATGGTGAAAAAGAAGATTTAAGAGATTGTAAGAGCTTAGAGATTAAGCTTAAATATTATGCAATAGTTGAAAAATCTCATTTTAAATCAAAAGAATTAGTAAAGGATACATTAATTCCAAAGATTCATGTTCCATTCTTTATGGCAATTAGAAATGGCAGCTGTGTAGGATATTATACAATTGAATTAATTAAAGAAAATGGAATATTACATTTAGAAAATGATACTGAAGATAAAACAGAAGAATTTAAGAATAATATTAAAGATTTAATTTCTAAAATCGAATATGAAAAATTATTCTAATTATAGGAGCCTTGGCTCCTTTATCTATTTAATAAATAGATTAATTGATTAATTATGTTAATTTTGATATAATCAATAAGAATATTATAAAGACGGAGGTCTTAGAATGGAAAATAAGAAATTTTATTTAACTACCGCAATCGCATATACTTCATCTAAACCACATATTGGTAATGTATATGAAGCAATTCTTGCAGATTGCATTGTAAGATATAAGAAAAAAGATGGCTATGATACATATTTCCAAACTGGAACTGATGAGCATGGTCAAAAGATAGAACAAAAGGCTATTAAGGCAGGAACTACACCTAAAGCTCATGTTGATAAGGTATCTAAGGAATTAAGAGATACTTATGATATGATGAATGTTAAATATGATCATTTCATTAGAACAACTGATAAAGATCATGAAAAGATTGTTGCTGAAGCATTTGAAAAGATGTTAGCTAAAGGTGACATTTATAAAGGAAAATATGAAGGATATTATTGTGTAGATTGTGAATCATATTTTACTGAAAAAGATTTAGTTGATGGATGCTGTCCTGACTGTGGTGCCAAGGTTACTAAAAATAGTGAAGAATGCTATTTCTTAAAGCTTGAGCCATATAGAGAAAGACTATTAAATTATATTAATGATAATCCAAAATTCATTCAACCAGAATCAAGAAAGAATGAAATGATTAACAATTTCTTGAAGAATCCTATTCCTGATTTATGTGTATCTAGAACATCATATAAATGGGGTATTCAAGTTATTTCAGATCCTAAGCATGTAATTTATGTTTGGATTGATGCCCTAATGAACTATGTTACCGGTTTAGGTTATGATGTTAATGGTAATCATGGTGAATTATATAAGAAATATTGGCCATGTGATGTTCATCTAATTGGTAAAGATATTTTAAGATTCCATACAATTTATTGGCCAATTATGTTAATGTCATTAGATTTACCTTTACCTAAACAAGTATTTGGTCATCCATGGATTTTAACTAATCATAATAAAATGTCTAAATCAAAGAATAATGTATTATATACTGATGATTTAACATCATATTTTGGTGTTGATGCAGTTAGATATTATGTATTACATGAAATACCATTTGCACAAGACGGTAATATTACATATGAATTAGTATGTGAAAGAACTAATTCAGATTTAGCTAATACATATGGTAATTTAGTTAATAGAACAATTGCCATGGTAAAGAAATACTTCGGTGATGCTAAAATCACTAAGGGTACTAAGACAGATTTCGATGATGAATTAATTAATCAAATTAATGAATCAGTTAAGAATTATAAAGGTTTAATGGATCAATTTAGAGTAGCTGATGCGTTAGAGGAAGCAATGAAATTATTACGTCAAGCTAATAAATTCATTGATGAAACAGCTCCTTGGGCTTTAGCAAAGGATGAATCCAAAAAAGATTTGTTATTAAATGTTTTATATAATTTATTAGAATCTATTAGAATTGGTACAGTATTATTAGAACCAGCTATTCCTGAAACAGCTAAAAAGGTATATACAGCATTAAATACAAATTTAACAGAATTTAAGGATTTAGATTTTGGTACTAATAAGGAATATGAAATTTCTAAATGTGATGTATTATTCCAAAGATTAGATGTTAATGAAATAATGGAAAAGGTAGCTTTAGCTGAAGAAGCAAAGCAAAAAGCTTTAGAAGCAGCAGCTACACCTGCAACACCTGAAATTTCTATTGAGGATTTTGAGAAAATCAATTTAGTAGTAGGTGAAATATTAGAAGCTAAAAAGCATCCAAAGGCTGATAAACTTTTAGTATTTAAGATTAATATTGGTACAGAAGTAAGACAAATAGTTTCTGGTATAGCTAAATTCTATGAACCTGAAAAATTAGTTGGTAAAAAGGTTATTGTAGTTAAGAATCTTAAAGCAATTAAATTAAGAGGGGAAGAATCTCATGGTATGTTACTATGTGGTTCTGATGAAGCAGATTCATATTTAGAATTAGTTAATATAGCTGATTGTAAGCCAGGAGATATAGTAAGATAATTAAAAGGGATGCGACATCGCATCCCTTTTATGATACTAAAGTATCTAAGTCATATTCATTTAATAATGGATATATTTTCTAATTAATTGGAATATCATCCCTTTTAATATTAATTTAAAAATGATAAAATAATTATGTGTTTTGTATGTGCACTTGTTACATTTGTTTTTTGGAGTAAATTGTTTTGCAAATGATATCAATCATGGTGGTGGGGTGATCAAGAATTATGGAATTTAACTTCTACTGCATATTTTGTTTCCAACATTAGTATAGGATTGAGGTATTATAACTAATTATGATAGAATTAAAAAATATATCTAAATCATATAATAACCAAATATTGTTTGATAATGTTTCGTTTGAATTTAATAACAATGGATTTTATCTAATTGGTGGCGAAAGTGGTATTGGAAAAACAACTTTATTGAATATTCTATCAGGACTAGATTTTAATTTTACAGGAAATGTTATCTATAATAGTGTTACTCAAACTAATAAAAATATTAATGATTTAAGAAGAAGTGAATATGGATTTATATTCCAAGAAATAAATTTGATTCCTGAACTTAATGTTTATGATAATATAGTCTTGTCTTTACATTTAAAATCTGAAAAAATTATCAAGGAAAAAGTAATTGAGATATTAAGAAAAGTAAGATTAGAAGGGTATGAAAAGAAAAAGATAAATGAACTATCGGGCGGCGAAAAACAAAGAGTTGCAATAGCTAGAGCATTAATTAAAGAGCCCAAGGTAGTATTTGCTGATGAACCAACTGGTATGTTGGACAAAGAAAATGCATTAATAATCTATGAAATATTAAAAGAAATATCACAAAATAGGTTAGTTGTAATGGTTAGTCATGATGTAGAAACTGCAAAATCTTTTTCTGATTATTATATTCAAATAATAAATAAAAATATTGTTTGCGATAGAATATCGTATAATGATAATCCAACTGAAAACGTCAACAAAAAAGTAAAAAAAAGTCATTTAAGTTTTTTATTCTTTATAAAACTAGGTATTACCTATTTAAAAATCAAACCTATAATGTTTATTTTTTCAATTTTATTGTCTATTTTTTCCATTGCTTTTTTAGGAATTTCGTTTTCTATATCGAGTTATAACGGTATTGATTATGAATCAAATATTATATTATCGTCTAATTATGATACTTTTGCTTTGTATAAAAACAAAAGTAATGGAAATTCCATTTATCAAACAGTAATAGATAATGATAGCTTATTAAAATTTAATAATGATCTCAATTCAAATTTTAAAGGCGTTAAAATGATTTATAATTGTGATATAAATTTTTCTGAGAAAATTAATTATTTAGAAAATTATAATGCTGTAATTACGAATTCATTGTCAGGACTATCATATATATCACAAAGTATGATAGATGATAATGGGTATATTTTATATGGAAGATTGCCTGAAAATGCAGATGAAATTGTTATAACAGAATATTTTTATCAATCATTTTTAGAACTTGGATATATCGATTCATATAATAACGTTATAAAAACCCCATCTAAAGATGAAATTTTAAATAAAAATATAACTTTGAGTTATAGTTTAGTAAGCAATGATTCTAAAAATTATAAGATATGTGGTATTTTAGATACTAAATTTAATTATGAGAAATATAGTGAATTTTTAAATTATGAAAAGAATAAGAAATACGATACAGCTTTATATAATGAATTGAATAGCTATAAGCAATGCAGCATACATTCGATTGCTTATGTAACTAAACAAGAATATGAATCGTTTAATAAATTTGATTTTATAATTGATTATATGCCGAAAAACATTGACAAATTAAAACAATATATATATTATTTTTCCAATTCCAATGATTATATGTATACTTTTGTTTTACCTACAAGTTATTGGTTTAATAATGTTGATTCAATGAGTAATATAATTAAAAATATATGTTTGATAGTAGGAATTGTTTTCCTTATATTTTCAATGATTTTATTAATCACAATATTTAATAATTTGATTGCTCACAAAAATAAAGATATTGGAATAATGCGTGCTTTTGGAGCAAAAACCAAATCAATTATAGAAATTTTTATGATAGAAGCATTAATTTTATTTATTATTAGTATTGTATCTTCATCTATTATTTCTCCAATAGTTTTAGATATAATTAACAAAAATATTAATTTTGATTATTATTTAATTGCTAAGCCATTTAATTTTAAAATTATAAATTTTATAGAGCTTGTATGCGTTGAATTTATATGCTGTACAATTTCTTTAATTTTGCCTTTGGTTAAAATTTTAAAAAGAAATACAATTGAAATAATAAATAAAATAGACTAAAAGGGATGCGGTATCGCATCCCTTTTATGATACTAAAGTATCTAAGTCATATTCACTTAATAATGGATATATTTTCTTTGGTATTTCTACTTCATAATATGTTCCATTTGATTCATAATTTCTTTTACTAATCTGACATTTTTCTTCAATTAGATTAGCTAAATCTCCTTTATTATAAGGAATTAATAATCTAGCTGATATAAATGATGGAGATATTTCTTCTAATATTGTATTTAATAATAAATCAATATTTTGTTTAGTTTTATTAGAATATCTAATAGATTTATAACCCGGTGTATCTATATATTCACTAATAGTTTTATCCCATTTATTTAATAAAAATATTTGAGGTATATGGCTTGCTCCAATAGAATGTAATACTTCCATAACAACATTAATTTGCTGATTTAAGTAATTTGTAGATGTGTCTACAACATGAATAATGAAATCAGCATTTTTTATTTCTTGTAATGTGTTATAGAAAGAATTTACTAAATTATGGGGTAATTTAGATACAAATCCAATTGTATCTACTAACATGAAATTAACCTTGTTATATGTTATTTTTCTATTATATGTAAATAAAGTAGAGAATAACTGGTCCTTAGCATATACATCCTTAGTTTCATCAGTTTCATTTTTCTTTGTATATTCTAATATAGAATTCATAGTAGTAGATTTACCAGCATTTGTATATCCTACTAAAGCAACAATAGGTATTTCGTTTCTTTTTCTTTTTTCTATTTGGTTTTCTTTCATCTTCTTAACTGCGATTAATTCATCTCTTAAATGATTAATTTCAGACATTAAATGACGTCTATCTAATTCTCTTTGTGTTTCACCAGCACCACGAGTAGCAGTAGATGCACCACCACCAATACGAGATTCTTTTTCTCTTAGATATTGAATTCTTGGCAATAAATACATATCTTTAGCTAATTTGATTTCTAACTTTGATTCTCTTGATTGAGCTCTTAATTCAAATATTTTTAATATTAAGTAGCTTCTATCTAATACTTCAATTTTTAATTCATCTGATATATTTCTTAATTGAGCAGGTGATAATTCATCGTTAAAGATTACCATATCAGCATTAGAACCAACGATATTTAATAAAATTTCTTGAATCTTACCTTTACCTACATAGGTTGCAGGATTTGGAGAATCTAGCTGTTGGCTTATTTTTCCAACTATTTCTATATCTAAGGAATTAGCTAGATTTTCTAATTCATCTAATGAATATTCTATATCATATCTATCATATTTAGTTGTAACACCTACAAGCAATGCCTTCATTAATATCACCTCCATTATTATAACAATTTAGATAAAACAAATAAAGTTGAAAATGAATTAAAAATAAACTATAATAAGGTTGTGATTAATTACAATTTGAAAGGTTATATAAGGTAGTATTATGGTTAAAATTATTACTGATTCAACATGTGATTTAACAGAAGAATTAATTAAGAAAAATAATATAGAGGTTTTACCTTTATATGTTAATTTTGGGCAAGAAACATTTAAAGATGGTGTAGAGATTAATACACCTAAATTATATGAAGAAGTAGAAAAAAGAAAAGCATTACCAAAAACATCAGCTATTTCAGCATTAGAATTAGAAGAATCTTTTAGAAAATGGACTGATATGGGTTATGAAGTTGTTTATACCGGTATTTCAGGACAAATGTCTTCAACACTTCAAAATGCTAGATTAGCAGCAAAAGAAATTGGAGAAGATAAGGTATTCGCAGTTGATTCTAAAAATTTATCAACAGGTATTTCTTTACTTGTATTAAAAGCATGTAAGGATAGAGATGCTGGCTTATCTGCAAAAGAGATTGCCGCTAATATGGAAAAGAATGCTGAAAAGGTTTATACTCAATTCGTTATTGAGACAATGGAATATTTACATAAGGGTGGTAGATGTTCTGGTATTGCTAGATTTGCAGCAACAGTACTTAGAATTAAGCCAATTATTCAAGTAAGAGAAGGAAAGATGAGTGTTCAACAAAAGCCAATTGGTAAAACAAAGGTTGCTTTAGATAGAATGCTTGATCAAATAAGAGGAGATAAGGATAGATTAGATCCTGATTGTATTTTTATTACTCATTCAATCGCTACTGAATCTGCAGCATATTTAAATGAAATGCTAAAAAAAGAATTCCCTGGTGTACCAATTTATGAAACAATGGCTGGATGTGTTATTTCATCACATTGTGGTAGAGGTTGCATCGGAATCTTATATATGGTAAAGTAGTTAAAAATTAAATATTTAACAAATTGAAGGTCTTATTATAAAATTTTTTTAAAAAATATTGAAAATAAGACCTTTTTTTAATATAATATTCGAGTAATATTTATCTTAAATTGAAAGGTTGTGTTGATTATGGGAAGAGCCCATGAAGTACGTGCAGCATCAATGGCAAAGACTGCTGCTATGAAATCTAGTAAATATGCTAAATGGGGAAAGGAAATCTTTGCTGCTGCAAAGGCTGGAGTACCTGACCCTGATATGAATCAAGGATTAAAGAACGTTATTGCTCGTGCAAAGAAGGATCAAGTTCCTGCAGATGTAATTAAGCGTGCAATTGAAAAGGCAGCTGGTGTTAAATCAGGTGCTACAAAAGAAAAATCATACGAAGGTATGGGCCCAGGAAATGTTGCTGTTATCGTTAACTGCTTAACTGATAATGATAACCGTACATTTACAGAAGTTCGTACAGCATTCAATAAGACTGGTGGAACAATTGGTCAAGCTGTTGGCTATTTATTTAGCAAGAAGGCTGTTTTCGAATTTGAAGGAATGTCTGAAGATGAAGTATTAGAAGCTCTAATGATGGGTGAAAATGCTGATTATGAGGATTTAACAGTTGATGAGGATGGATTTGTTAAAATCACTGCTCAACCTGAATCATTCGAAGGAATTAAGGCAGCAATTTTAGCTGTTAAGCCAGATCTTGAATTTGAAACTGCATCATGTGATTTAGTTCCATCTAGCTATGTAGATTTAGATGAAGATCATCTTGGAAAATTCAAGAGATTACTAGAAGCTTTAGCTGAGTATGATGATGTTGATGAAGTAATTCATAACGCTAATTTACCAGCAGAAGACGAAGAATAAAAATCATAGGAAGCCTGGTGGCTTCCTTTGTTCGTTTTAGGAGATTTGTATGAAAGTCGTAATAGAACCAGATCATTTTAATAGAACTTTAAAAAGAATGACTCATGAGATTATTGAAAGAAATGAAGATTTAACTAGAGTTATTTTAGTGGGAATAGAAAGAAAAGGAACACCTATAGCAAAAGAAATTGCATCTTTGATTTATCAATTTGAAGAAATAAATGTTCCTGTTGAATCTATTGATATTTCTTCACATCGTGATGATCATAAAAAGACATTAGAGAACACAACTAATTTTAAAACTAATGTTGACGATAAAATTGTAATTCTTGTAGATGATGTTTTATATACAGGAAGAAGTGTACGTGCTGCAATGGACGCAATTATCGACATGGGTAGACCTGCTAAAATTGAACTTGCAATTTTAGTTGATAGAGGACATAGAGAATTACCTATTAGAGCTGATTTTGTAGGTAAATCAATTCCTACAAGTAAAGATGAAAAAGTTATTTGTGATTTTAACGAAAGACAAATAATCATAAAGTAAACGTTTTCCTTTATTTTTTAAGTTTAAATAATATATTATTTATGATATTATTGTTGTATATCGTAAAAAAACAGTTGTTTTTGATAGAAAATCAAATCAGAAAGGAATAGTATATGCTAACTGATTTAGAAATTGCACAACAAGCTGATATTAAGCCTGTTAAAGAAATTGCTAAAAAATTAAATATTAATGAGGATGACCTAGAGTTTTATGGAAAATATAAAGCTAAGGTAGATCCTGTTTCTATTAAAGGTGAGGAAAAAGGAAAAGTAATATTAGTTACTGCGATTTCACCTACACCAGCAGGTGAAGGTAAATCCACAACAACTATAGGACTTTCAGATGCCTTAAATAGCTTAAATTATAAGACAGTTGTTGCCTTACGTGAACCATCATTCGGACCTGTAATGGGTGTAAAGGGTGGAGCTGCAGGTGGAGGATATGCTCAAGTAATACCTATGGAAGATATTAATTTACATTTCACAGGTGACTTACACGCAATCACTACTGCAAATAACGCAATCGCATCAATGATTGATAATCATATTCACCAAGGCAATGAACTTGGAATTGATCCAACGAGAATAATTTGGCATAGATGCTTAGATATGAATGATAGAGCATTAAGAAGTGTAATTGTAGGACTTGGTGGTACATCTAATGGTCAACCTAGAGAAGATCATTTTGATATTACAGTTGCATCTGAAGTAATGGCTGTATTATGCTTATCTACATCATTAGAAGATTTTAAAGCAAGAATTGCTAGAATGGTTGTTGCATATACATACGATAAAAAGCCAGTTACAGTTAATGATTTAAAAGCAACTGGTGCAGTAGCATTAATAATGAAGGATGCCTTAAAGCCTAATTTAGTTCAAACATTAGAACATAATCCTGCATTTATTCATGGTGGACCATTCGCTAATATAGCTCATGGTTGTAATTCAGTTTTGGCTACAAAAACAGCAATGAAGTTAGCAGATTATGTAGTTACTGAAGCAGGATTTGGTGCTGATTTAGGTGCTGAGAAATTCTTAGATATTAAATGTAGACAAACTGGTATTAAGCCATCTTGTGTTGTTATAGTTGCGACTATTCGTGCTTTAAAAATGCATGGTGGAGTATTAAAAGAAAATTTAAAAGATGAAAATGTTGATGCTTTAATGAAAGGTATTTGTAACCTTGAAAAGCATATTGAGAATATAAAGAAATATAATTTACCTTATGTTGTAGCAATTAATAAATTCTACACGGATACAAATGCTGAAATTGAAGCTTTAGAAAATTGGGCTTCTAAAAATAACCACCCTATTTCATTATCAGAAGTATTTACTAATGGTGGAAAAGGTGGAGTTGATTTAGCTAAAAAGGTTATTGATGAAATCAAGAATCACGATGGTAGTAAAACATTTAAGCTATTATATGATGAAAATGATTCAATCAAAAATAAAATTGAAACAATTGCTAAAGAGATTTATGGTGCTGGAAATGTTGAATTCTCTAGCCTTGCTAAAACTCAAATTAAGCAATTAAAGAAATATGGTTGGGATAACTTGCCAGTATGTATGGCAAAGACTCAATATTCGTTCTCAGATAACCCTAAATTATTAGGTAGACCTGAAGGATTTACATTAACAATTAGAGAACTTAAGCCATCAATCGGAGCTGGCTTTATTGTTGCGTTAACTGGAGATATTATGACTATGCCTGGTCTTCCAAAGGAACCAGCTGCAGAGAAGATGGATATAATCAACGGAAAGACTGTTGGTTTATTCTAATAATGGAATTGTAAAGGAGATTAATTATGGAATATGTTACAGGAAAAAGACAGGTTGTAATGAACTTTTCAGAGAAGTTCTGCAAAACTGAGGTTGAAGTTTTAAATTCAGATTGTTTCAAGGAAGTATGGACAAGATATGTTGAAGGCTTATATAAGTCTGAAAATCAAGCATTCTTACCAGTATTAAATATTTTCCCTAGAAACTCTGTTGTTGAATATACAACTAATTTGTTTAAATTATTATTTGCATTTGATATTGATGAAATCAAAGAAATGGATAAGTTATATTCAAAAGCATTAGCTAAAAAGGATGTATTATATGATTTAGTTCAACATTTCTATGACTATTGGAGACGTTTAGAGCGTTATGCAGTAGTTTTAACAAGAAATGTTAAGGATGGTGTTGAATCTACATCATTTATTAATGCTCAAACTGAATTTAACAGTGTTGTTCTTTCCACATATAGAGGAGTATCAGAAAAATTATTTGGTGCTAAATTCTCAGTATATCGTCAACTTCCAGCTGGCGTTAATGCTGCATTATTATTATCAAAGAATGAATGGATGGATAAAGATTCTGAATATGCATTCTTAAAAAAATGTGATGCAATTGAACAAATTGTAATTCGTCCACCATTTATTTCATATTCAGCTAAGAATAAGAGAACTGGTACATATCCAGAAGCTAAGAAAAACCCAATGGATAGAATTAGAGATAACTTTGTAGCAAATGATTATTATTGTTATGCAGCTAAAGTAGGTTCTGCATTAGCTTATATATATTTCCATAGAGATTATATGGCTCATGGTATTACAATTGGAAATTTATTTGAATTCGTACCACTTGCTGCTTGTAAGGGTAAAAAACCAGATTTATTATATGTATTCGGTGGAGAATATGATGGTGAATCAGAATTCTTCTATGATAAGAAAAATGATATTTATGTTGGTTTAGCACCACATAATGATTCAATTGATTATTTTGGATATATGAAGAAAATGTTATTAACTTTATATAACACTAAGATGATTGATAATGGTAATTTACCTATCCATGGTGCATGTGTACATATCACATTAAAAGATGGTAGAACTAAGAATGTTGTTATCATGGGTGACTCTGGTGCAGGTAAGAGTGAGTCTTTAGAGGCTTTATCTGAAATGGCTGGAGATGATATTTCTTCACAATTAACTGTCTTTGATGATATGGGTACATTTAAGGTTGAAGATGGTAATGTTGTTGCTTACGGTACTGAAATTGGTGCATTCGTAAGAACTGATGATATGACTGCAGGTTATGCATATCGTGAAATGGATAGAGCAATATTCATGAATCCTGATAAGCAAAATTCACGTTTAGTAATCCCAGTAGCTACATACCCTCAAATCATGAAGGGATATAATGTAGATATGTATTTATATGCTAATAACTATGATCCTGATTGCGCTGACGCTGTTGAATTCTACAGTAATGCTGAAGAAGCTAAGCCTATTTTCATCCGTGGTGCACGTCGTGCAAAGGGAACTACTCAAGAAACTGGTATGACTGAATCATTCTTCGCTAATCCATTTGGACCTGTTCAAAGAGAAGAACAAACTAGAAAGATTATTGATAATGTATTCAATGCTTTAATTGCAAATGGTACTAAGGTTGGTGTGCTTCACACAAGATTAGCTGTTCCTGGAATGGAACATGATGGTCCTATGGAAGCTGCAAAGAGATTATTCGAATTATTAGAAGAGAAATAAGATTATGGCTATTAGAGTAGGAATAATAATGGGATCTAATTCAGACTATGAAGTCATGAAAGATGCCTGTGATGTTTTAGATCAATTTGGTGTTGAGTATGAAAAAAGAGTTGTTTCAGCTCATAGAACTCCAGATTTAATGTATGAATATGCACATTCTGCTGAAGAAAGAGGCATTAAAGTAATTATTGCCGGAGCAGGAGGGGCAGCACATTTACCAGGTATGGTAGCTGCAATGACTACATTACCTGTAATTGGAGTACCAGTAAAATCTAGAGCTTTAAATGGTTTAGATTCTTTACTTTCAATCGTTCAAATGCCAGGAGGAGTACCTGTTTTAACAGTTGCTATAAATGGTGCTAAAAATGCAGCTTTGTCTGCAGTTGCAATCTTAGCTACAAATGATAAAGATTTAAGCAAGAAGCTTAAAGAATTTAGACAAAATCAAACTGATACAGTTTTAAAAATTGAATTATAATAACAATTAAGACCTTACCACAGCGTAAGGCCTTTTTTGACATTTAATCTGATTTATGCTATACTTTTAATGTCATAAAACGAGGAGGAATTTAATATGAAGCTAAAAAACATGCTTTTACTTAGTGGAGTAGCTTTTTTAAGTGTTTTTGCTCTAGCATCTTGTGGAGGTTCTAATGCTACCTCAACTACAACTAATACAAATTCGACTACGACTACAACTCAAACTCAAAATGAAGAGAAGGATTTGTTATTATTTGTTGACGACAATAATATTTACTATGATAAAAATATATTAGATTCAGAAGGTGTCACATTAAAAATCGATGATAAGACTGCTGTAGTAGGAAATAATGCATTTACATCATCTTCAACAATTAAATTTGAAGGAACAACAGAAAATAAATTATATATCTATATGGTATGAATGACTAAAGATAATAATGAAGAATCATATACATTCGCAATGTCATATGGATTAAATGCAAGTACTGCTGAAGGAATGAATGTAGCTACTAAAAAGCTTAAAACTTTAATGGCAAATAAAACAAAAGTATTTGTTTCAGTTTCAACTCGTGCAGATGATTGGAATAAAACATTATCATTAAAACTTAATAGTTATATTGAAAGAAATTCACAAGGTGGTTTTTAATATGAAATTTATAGAGGATATTTCAAAAAGATATCCTCTATTTTTCTTTTATTTATAAATGTTTTTTTGTTTACTCTTAAAGTCTTTTATGTTAAAATATACAATGTAGTTTTTAATAGAGCTCTAATAATAATATAATTATTATTAAGGGAAAATGAAAAAACTATAATATGATAAGAACTTGTCAGAGGATGAATCTATGATTAATCAAATGATGCAAGTTAATAATTATCATAGACCATTAAAATATAATAATGGTTTTTTAAACGCGAATGAAGTGGCATTTTAAATGCTGCTTTTTTGTTTTAATTGAGGTATTTTATGAAGACAGTAGGAATTATTGGTGGTGGCCAGCTTGGAATGATGCTGGCAGAGGAAATTCATAATTTAGGTGCTAAAGCAGTTTGCTTAGATCCTAATCCTAAGTGTTCAGCAAGCTTTGTGTGCGATGATATCGTTGTATCAAAATACGATGATATAGAAGGATTAAAAAAACTTGGTGATATGTCAGATGTAATCACTTATGAATTTGAAAATGTACCATCTAAGCAACTTAAATTTTTGTTAGATACATACAATATCCCTCAAGGTATTCAACCACTATTCGATTCTCAAAATAGAATTAGAGAAAAAGAAAATGCTAAAAAACATGGATTGAAAACTCCAATGTTTATGGCAATCAATTCTATGGATGATTTACTAAAGGGAATAAATGAAATCGGACTTCCATGTCTTTATAAAACAACTACCATGGGATACGATGGACATGGACAAGTACTTATTAAAACATTAAATGATGTTGAAAAAGTTAAACCATTCCTTGATGGTGAAGGTATTTTAGAAGAGTTTATAAAATATGATTTTGAAACATCAGTAATAATGGTTAGAAGTAAAGAAAAAACAATTGTATTTCCAATGGGAATCAATAAGCATAAAAAAGGAATACTTGATGAAGTATTTGTTGATAAGCAATTAGCCGTATTTGAAAAAATAAAAAATGATGCAATTCATTTTATGGAAAGCGCTGGGTATTTTGGAATTCTTTGTATAGAAATATTTGTTAAAGGAAATGATTATTTCTTTAATGAAATGGCTCCTAGACCACATAACAGTGGACACTATACAATTGAAGGTTGTACAACAAATCAATATAGGGAACTTGCAAGATTCCTATTAAATATCCCTCTTGAAGAACCAAAATTAAAATCACCGACTGTTATGAAAAACATTTTGGGATTCGATTACGAGAATATGAAGAAGTTAGAAAATAGTGATATAGTTCATATTCATGATTATTTCAAATCAGAGGTTAGAGAAAAAAGAAAGATGGCTCATATAACATTTACTAATACGACACAAGATGAGTACATTGAAAAATATAAAAAATTATTTTGCGAGGATTAATATGGGAAATTTTAGAATATATGTAGAAAAGAAAGAAAAATATCAAGTAGAAGCAAAATCATTACAAGCTGAACTTAATTTAAATCTAGGATTAAATCAAAAGAATGTTAGAACAATTAATGTTTATGATTTGTTTAATTTCGATAATGAATTATTAGAAAAGGCTAGATATAGAGTATTTGGTGAAATTGTAACTGATAATGTATTTGATGAATTAGACTTAAATGGTAAGAAATATATTGCTATTGAATTCTTACCAGGACAATTTGACCAAAGAGCTTCATCTGCAATTGACTGTGTTAAACTTATTAATCCAGAAGCAGATATAAATATTAGATCAGGAAGAATCATTATCTTAGATGATGATACAACTGATGAAGACTTAGCAAAAGTTAAGAAGTATGAAATAAATGCTGTTGAAGCTAGAGAAAAGAATTTAGCAGATTTAACAGACATGGAAAAAGCTCCTATTAAACCTGTAGAGGTTTTAGAAGGCTTCACAAAAATGGAAGATAAGGATTTAGATGCTTATTGTAAGAAAATGGGTCTTGCAATGAACGCAGATGATTTAAAATGCGTTGTTGAATATTTCAAAGAAGAAAAAAGAGATCCATGGGAAACTGAATTAAGAATTCTAGACACTTATTGGTCAGATCACTGTAGACATACAACATTTGGTACAGTATTAGACGATATCAAAATTGATGAATCTTTTATGAAGGCTGAATTAGAAGAAGCTTTAGATAATTATTACAATATTAGATCAGACCTTCAAAGAGAAGATAAAAAGATTTGTTTAATGGATTTAGCAACAATTGGTGCTAGATATTTAAGAAAGATTGGTAAGTTAGATGATTTAGAAGAATCAGAAGAAAACAATGCTTGTTCAATCTTTGTTACAATTGATGTTGATGGTAAACCTGAAAAATGGTTATTACAATTTAAAAATGAAACTCATAACCATCCAACTGAAATTGAACCATTTGGTGGTGCATCAACTTGTTTAGGTGGAGCTATTCGTGACCCACTATCAGGTAGAGCTTATGTATATCAAGCAATGCGTGTTACAGGTGCAGGAAATATTTATGCAGATGTAAAAGATACATTACCTGGTAAATTACCACAAAGAATTATTTCAACTAAGGCAGCAGCTGGTTATTCATCATATGGTAATCAAATCGGTTTAGCAACAACACATGTTAGAGAAATCTATCATGATGATTATGTAGCTAAGCGTCTAGAAGTTGGTGCTGTAGTTGGTGCAGTTAGAGCAGATGTTATAAGAAGAGAATCACCTACTCCAGGAGATGTAATTTTACTTCTTGGTGGTAGAACTGGTAGAGATGGCATCGGTGGTGCAACAGGATCATCAAAGGAGCATACAACTAAATCATTAGAGGTTTGTTCATCTGAGGTTCAAAAAGGTAATGCACCAGAAGAAAGAAAAATAAGCCATTTATTTAGAAGACCTGAAGTAACAAGATTAATTAAGAAATCAAATGACTTTGGTGCTGGTGGTGTTTCAGTAGCAATCGGTGAATTAGCTGATGGACTTGAAATTTCACTTGATGCAGTACCTACAAAATATACAGGTTTAAATGCAACTGAAGTAGCTATTTCTGAATCACAAGAAAGAATGGCTGTTGTAGTTGAACCGAAAGATGTAGAAGAATTTATTAAATATTGTAAAGAAGAGAATATTGAAGTAACAAAGGTTGCTGAGGTTAAAGCAGAGCCAAGATTAATCATGAATTATCGCGGAAGACAAATTGTTAATATTTCACGTAAGTTCATTGATTCTGCAGGTGCATTACATCATGCAAATGCAGTAATTGGTGAAGTAGAAAATAAGAACCCATTCTTAAAAGAAGATCAACCTTTAGTAGATAGAGTATTTAAAACATTAGCTGATAACAACGTTGTAAGTCAAAAGGGCTTAATTGAAATGTTTGACTCAACAATTGGTGCTTCAACAGTATTAATGCCTTTTGGTGGTAAATTACAAAAGACTGAAACTCAAGTATCAGTAGAAAAATTACCAGTTAAGGATGGATATACAGATACAGCATCAATTATGGCATTTGGTTATAATCCATATATTGCAAAATGGAGTCCATATCATGGAGCTGAATATGCAATTGTTGAAGCAATTTCAAAGGTAGTTGCTGCAGGTGCTAGATATAATAATATGAGATTCTCATATCAAGAGTTCTTTGAAAGAATGACAAACGAGCATTCTTGGGGTAAGCCACTTGCTGCATTACTTGGTGCATTAAAGATGCAAACTGAATTTGGTCTTCCATCTATTGGTGGTAAGGATTCAATGTCTGGTACATTCAATGATTCTTTATCTGTACCTCCAATGCTAATGGCATTTGGTATTACAACTGTTAATGCTAATACAGTTATATCTCCTGATTTCAAATCAAGGGGACATAAATTATATTTAGTAAAGCATGAGGAGAAAGAAGATTATACTCCAAATGTTGAACAATTAATGGAAAACTTTGAATTCGTATCTCATAATATTGAAAAAGGTAAAATCGTATCAGCTTACGCATTAGGCCATGGTGGATTAATTGAAGCATTAGCTAAATGTAGTTTTGGTAATGAAACAGGATTCTATGTTAAGTATGATGAAAAAGAATTAGATAGATTTAATTATGGTTCAATCCTAATCGAAGTTAAGGGTAGCCTTGATTATCCAAAGGATTGTGAACCGAATGTAATCCATATTGGTCGTACAAGCCATTTCCATATTGGAGTTATTAATGGTGAAAAGTTCACTTTAGCTGCATTAGAAGAAGCTAATACAAAGAAGTTCACAAAAGTATATAAAGATAAAGGATATAACAATTGTGAATTATTACAATTTAAGCCAACTAAAGCTAAAGTTGAATTATTAAAGAATAAAGATGAAGTAATCGCATACTTACCAGTATTCCCTGGTACAAACTGTGATTATGATACATCACGTGCATTTAAGAAGGCTGGTGCTAAGACTGTTGTTACAGTATTTAGAAACCAAAATTCTAATGATATTAATGAAAGTATTAAGGAAATGGTTACAAATATTGATAATGCAGATATCTTTGTATTATCCGGAGGATTCTCAGCTGGTGATGAACCAGATGGATCAGCTAAATTTATTGCAAATGTATTAAATCAAGAAGATATTAAAGCAGCAATAAATAGATTAATCGAAAGAAAAGGCTTAATCTTAGGTATTTGTAACGGATTCCAAGCATTAGTTAAATCAGGTTTACTTCCAAATGGAAAGATTGGTGAAGTAACAGCTGATTCACCTACATTATTTAGAAATGATATCAATAGACACGTATCACAAATGGTATCAACTAAGATAATGACAAACAAATCACCTTGGTTAGCATCATACAAGACTGGTGAAGTTCATAGTATTGCAGTAAGCCATGGTGAAGGTAAATTCATGGTATCTAAGGAAGAAGCAGAAAGACTTGCTAAAAATGGTCAAATCGCATTTGTTTATGTAGATCAAGATGAAAACCCAACAACAGAAGCTCCATACAATCCAAATGGTTCAGAATATGCAATTGAAGGTATTATTTCTGAAGATGGATTAATTCTTGGTAAAATGGGACATTCTGAAAGATATGAAGAAAATCTATTCAAGAATATTAAAGGTAATAAGAAACAAGATATTTTTGAAAATGCAGTAAAGTATTTCAAGAAATAAGAGGATAAAAATTATGGAAAAGAAAGAATTATTATACGAAGGAAAAGCAAAACAAGTATACGCAACAGATGATAAGAATATCATCGTAATGCATTATAAGGATGATGCAACAGCAGGCAATGGTGCAAAGCATGCACAATTTGCAAAAAAAGGTGAATTAAATAACAAAATCACTACTATTATTTACAATAGATTAATTAAAGCAGGTATTCCTACACACTATATTAAGACTTTAAATGACACTGATCAATTATGTTATAAGGTTGATATTTTCCCTCTTGAGGTTATTACTAGAAATATTATTGCTGGATCAATGGCTAAGAGATTAGGCATTACTGAAGGTACAGTAGCAAAAAATACAATTTTTGAAATTTGCTATAAAAATGATGAATTAGGCGATCCACTTATTAATGACCATCATGCAGTTGCAGTTGGAGCTGCAACTTATGATGAATTAAAAGAAATTTATTCATTAACTTCAAAAATTAATGATGAATTAAAGAAAATGTTCTTAGAAATTGGTGTTAAGCTAGTTGATTTCAAAGTTGAATTTGGTAGAACATCAGATGGAAGAATCGTTTTAGCAGACGAAATCTCTCCAGATTGCTGCAGACTTTGGGATGCTAAGACAAATGATCATTTAGATAAAGATAGATTTAGAAGAGACTTAGGCGATGTTATGGGAGCATATGAAGAAATCTATGCTCGTCTACAAAAATTAGCTTAATATTTAGGAGGAATTAATTATGGGTTCAAAAGCATATGGCCAATCTGGTGTAGATTTAGAAGCTGGCTATGAAGCAGTAAGAAGATATAAGAAGCACGTTAAAAGAACAGATAGACCAGGATGTGTATCTGGAATTGGTTCATTCGGTGGAATGTTCGATTTAGCAAGCTTAGGTTATAAAGAACCAATGCTAGTATCTGGTACAGATGGTGTTGGTACAAAATTAAAATTAGCATTTGAAATGGATAAGCATGATACAATTGGTATTGATGCTGTTGCAATGTGTGTTAATGATGTATTAGCACAAGGTGCAGAACCATTATATTTCTTAGATTATGTAGCACTTGGTCATGCAATTCCTGAAAAACTTGAAAAAATAGTTTCTGGTATTGCTGATGGTTGTGTTCAAGCAGGATGTGCATTAATCGGTGGTGAAACTGCTGAAATGCCTGGTATGTATTCAGATGGTGAATATGATATCGCTGGATTTGCAGTTGGTGTTGTAGAAAAGTCAAAATTAATTGATGATTCTAAGGTTACTGCAGGTGATATTTTAGTAGGTGTTGCATCTACTGGTGTACATTCAAATGGTTTTTCATTAGTTAGAAAGATTATTGCTGATAATAATATTGACTTACATTCTTATAGTGATGAATTAGGTGGAGTTGTTGGTGAAGTATTCTTAACTCCAACAAGAATTTATTGTAAGCAAGTTTTAGATGTTATTAAAAATGTAGACGTTCATGGTGTTGCTCATATCACTGGTGGAGGATTTGATGAAAATATTCCACGTATATTAACTGATAAGCAAGGCTTAGATATAAAAGAAGGATCATGGCCTATTTTACCAGTATTCAAGTTCTTAGAAAAATATGGTAAGGTTGACCATAGAGAAATGTTCAATATCTATAACATGGGTATTGGTATGGTTATTGCTGTAGCTAATGAAGAAGATGCTAAAAAGGCTATTGAAATATTAGCTAAGCATGGTGATAAAGCATACATTATTGGTTCTGTTACAAATAATGCTGGTAAGGTAGAGATTCATAAATAATGAAAAATATAGCTATTTTTGCCAGTGGAAGTGGAACTAATTTTGAAGCTATTGTAAATGCAGTTGAAAATGGAACAATTAAAGATGCAAAAGTTGTTTTAATGGTATGTGATAATAAAAAGGCATATGTAATTGAAAGAGCAAAAAATCATAATGTTCCATCATTCGTATTTAGAGCAAAGGATTATGAATCTAAAGAAGAATTTGAAACTATAATAGTTGAAAAATTAAAAGAATTAAAAGTTGATTTAATTTGCTTAGCTGGATATATGAGATATATTGGCAAAGTATTATTAGATAATTATGAAGGTAAAATGATTAATATTCATCCAGCATTACTTCCATCATTTAAAGGCGCACATGGTATACAAGATGCCTTTGATTATGGTGTAAAAGTATTTGGAGTAACAGTTCATTATGTAGATTCTGGAGTAGATTCAGGAAAAATAATTATGCAACGTGGCTTTGAATATTATGGTAATGATGTAGATGAAGTTGAAGCACATATTCACGAAATAGAGCATGTGCTTTATGTAGAAGCAATAAATAAAATTTTTAACGAGGAGAATAAATAATGAAAAGAGCATTAGTTAGTGTTACTGATAAAACTGGTGTAGTAGAGTTTTGTAAGGGACTAGAAGAATGTGGATATGAAATCGTATCTACAGGTGGTACAAAGAAAGTATTATTAGCTGGTGGTGTAAAAGCTATCGATATTTCTGATATTACAGGTTTCCCTGAAATATTAGATGGTAGAGTTAAAACACTTCATCCAAATGTACATGGTGGTTTACTTGCAATCCGTGATAAGGAATCACATGTTAATCAAGTTAAAGAACATAATATTGAATATATTGATTTAGTTTGTGTTAATTTATATGCATTCCGTCAAACTGTTGAACGTGGTGCTGATTTCGATGAATGTGTAGAAAACATTGATATCGGAGGACCATCAATGATTCGTTCAGCTGCTAAGAATCATAAATTTGTTACAGTAGTTACTGATATTAAGGATTATGATACTGTTTTAGCTGAAATTAAAGCAAATGGTGATACAACTTATGAAACAAGAAGACGTCTTGCTGCAAAAGTGTTCAGAACTACAGCTCAATATGATGCAATGATTGCTGAATATATGACAAAAGAAGCAGGAGAAGAAAATCCTGAATCAGTTACATTAACTTATAGCTTAAAGCAATCTTTAAGATATGGTGAAAATCCTCATCAAAAGGCTGCTTTATATGAAGGACCTAAGACTTCTTATTCAATTGTTCATGCAGAACAAATTCAAGGAAAAGAATTATCTTATAACAATATTCAAGATGCAAATGCATGTTTAAATTTATTAAAAGAATTTACTGAGCCAACTGCAATTGGATTAAAGCATATGAATCCATGTGGAGTTGCTTCAGCTGCAACAATTGTAGAAGCATGGGATAAAGCATATAATGCTGATTCAGTATCAATTTATGGTGGTATTGTTGCATTCAATAGACCAGTTGATAAAGCGTTAGCAAAAGATATTATGGCTAAGAAAGTTTTCTTAGAAATAATTATGGCTCCTTCATATACAGATGAAGCAAAAGAAATTTTAGCAAAGAAAACTAACTGCCGTGTAATGGTTGTTGATATGGAATCTCCTTTCAAGGACAAGAAACAAGCATTAACTGTTAATGGTGGTTTATTATATCAAGATTTAGATAATGATATTTGGAATGAAGCAGATTTAAAGGTTGTTACTAAGAAGCAACCTACTGAAGCTGAAATGAAAGATTTATTATTCGCAATGAAGTGCGTTAAGCATGTTAAGAGTAATGCAATTTTAGTTGCAGCAAATGAAACTACAGCAGGTGTTGGTGCAGGTCAAATGAACCGTGTTGGTTCTGCAAAGATTGCACTTGACTGGGCAAAAGACCATGGAATTACATCATTAGTATTAGCTTCTGATGCATTCTTCCCATTCGATGATACTGTAAGACTTGCTGCTCAATATGGTGTAACTGCAATTATTCAACCTGGTGGATCTATTCGTGATGAAGATTCAATTAAGGCTTGTGATGAACTTGGAATTGCAATGGTTACAACAGGAATGCGTCATTTCAAACACTAATTATTTAAGGAGATTATTTTATGAAGGTTTTAGTTATTGGTGGTGGAGGAAGAGAACATGCAATAGTTCATGCTCTTTCTAAATCATCTAAGGTTACTGAAATTTATGCAGCACCTGGTAACGCTGGTATATCAAAGCTTGCTATGTGCGTAAATATTAAAGATACAGATGTTGAAAATTTAATTGCATTTGCTAAATCTGAAAAAATTGATTTAGTAGTTGTAGGTCCTGAAGCATCACTTGCAGTTGGTATTGTTGATGCTTTAAATGCTGAAGGAATCAAAGCATTTGGTCCTACAAAGGCAGCTGCTAGAATCGAATCATCAAAGAACTTTGCTAAGGATTTAATGTCTAAATATAATATTCCAACAGCAAGATATGAAGTATTTGATAATTATGAAGAAGCAATTTCATTTGTAAAGATATCACCATTACCTACAGTTATTAAATATGATGGTTTAGCTGCAGGAAAAGGTGTAGTAATAGCTGAAAATTATGAACAAGCTGAAGAAGCATTAAAGGATATGCTATTAGATGATAAATATGGTAAAGGAAAGGTAGTTATTGAAGAATACCTTGAAGGACCAGAATTTTCATTTATGTGTTTTGTAGATGGAGAAAATGTATATCCACTTCAATTAGCACAAGATCATAAAAGAGCATACGATGGAGATAAGGGACCTAATACAGGTGGTATGGGCGCTTATTCACCACTTCCTTTTATTACAGAAGCTGATTATAATGAAGCTTTAAATGAAATAATGATTCCAACTGCCAAAGCTATGGTAAATGAGGATACTCCTTTTAAAGGTGTATTATATGGTGGTTTAATGAAAACTAAAAAAGGTGTAAAGGTTATTGAATTCAATGCAAGATTTGGTGATCCTGAAACTGAAGTAGTTTTACCTAGATTAACATCAGATATTTATGATGCTTTTATGGCAATTATTGAAGGAAATAAACCAGTATTAACTTGGGATAATAAGTGTACTATTGGTATAGTTATGGCTTCAAAAGGATATCCTGGTGATTATAAAAAAGGATTTGTTATTGAAAATGCAACAAGTGGTAACATTTATCACATGGGTACAAAATTTGATGAAAATGGAAATTATGTAACTAATGGTGGTAGAGTATTATTTGTTGTAGCTTCTGCAGACACATTAGAAGAAGCAAATAAAAAAGCAAATGCTTTAGTTAATGAAATTAAATGTGATAACCTATATCATAGAACAGATATTGGTGCAAAAGCATATAAGAAATTTTAATTAGGAGATGAAAAGATGGCTACAGTAATTAGCGGTAAAGAACTTGCCACAATTAGAAGAAATTCAATGAAGGAAGAAGTTATTGAATTTGGTAAGAAATACAATAGGCTTCCTCATTTAGTAGTAATTTTAGTTGGTGATAATCCAGCTTCTGTTTCATATGTAACTGGTAAAGGAAAAGCATGTGAGGAAATTGGTATTAAAAATACAACAATTAAAAAACCTGAAACTATTTCAGAAAAAGAATTACTAGATATTATTGATGAATTAAATAATGATTCAACAGTTGATGGTATTTTAGTTCAATTACCATTACCTAAGCACATCAATCCTGATTTAGTAATAAATGCAATAACTCCATCAAAGGATGTTGATGGTTTCCATCCAATTAATGTTGCATCACTTTATTTAAAACAACCTGGTATTGTATCTTGTACTCCAAAAGGAATTATTGAAGTATTAGATTTTGCTAATATCCAAATTGAAGGTAAGCATGCAGTTGTTATTGGTAGAAGCAATATTGTTGGTATGCCTGTAAGTAAATTATTACTTGATAGAAATGCTACTGTTACTATTTGTCATAGTAGAACTAAGAATTTGGCAGAAATAACAAATACTGCTGATATTATTATTGCTGCAGTAGGAAAAGCTAAATTTGTAAAAGCTGAAATGGTTAGAGAAGGCGCAGTAGTTATTGATGTTGGTGTAAATAGAGATGAAGTAACTGGCAAGCTTTGTGGAGATGTTGATTTTAAAGATGTAGAGCCAAAGGCATCATACATTACAAAAGTACCTGGTGGAATTGGACCTATGACTATTACATGTCTAATGGAAAATACATTAGAATGTTATCTAAAGCATATGGAGGAAAAGTAGAATGATTGAAAGATATTCAAGAAAAATAATGCGTGATATTTGGACTGAAGAAGCTAAATTTGATGCATATTTAAAAGTAGAAATATCTAACGCTAAAGCTTGGGCAAAACTTGGTATAGTGCCTGAAGAAGATTTACCTAAGCTTGATAAAGCTACATTTAATGTAGATAGAATAAAAGAAATAGAAGCTGTTACAAAGCATGATGTTGTAGCATTTACTAGATGTGTTGGAGAATCATTAGGTGATGAAAAGAAATGGATTCACTATGGTTTAACATCTACAGACGTAGTTGATACAGCTAATGGTTATATGCTAAAACAAGCTAATAATATTTTAAGAAAAGATATTATTGATATAATGAATGTTATTAAAAAGAGAGCATTAGAATTTAAAATGACTCCATGCATCGGAAGAACTCATGGTATGCATGCTGATATTACATCATTTGGATTAAAATGGGCACTATGGTATTCAGATATGACAAGATGTCTAGAAAGATTCGAATATGCATGTAAGGAAGTTGAAGTTGGTAAATTATCAGGAGCTGTTGGTAATTTTGCTAATATTCCACCACAAATTGAAGAATTTGTATGTAAGGATTTAGGTATTGATTACGCTAAAATTTCCACTCAAGTTTTACAACGTGATAGACATGCACATTATATGGGATGCTTAGCTTTAGTAGCTTCTGAGTTAGAAAAAATGGCACTTGAGGTAAGAAATTTAAGTCGTCAAGAAGTAAAAGAAACAGAAGAATTCTTTAACAAAGGTCAAAAAGGATCAAGTGCTATGCCTCATAAGAGAAACCCAATTTCTTCAGAGAATATTTGTGGTTGTGCAAGAGTAATGAGAGGTTATATGGATACATTCTATCAGAATATAGCTTTATGGCATGAAAGAGATATTTCACATTCATCTACTGAACGTATCATATTACCTGATGCAACAGAATTATTAGATTACATGTTAAATAGATTTAAAGGAATCCTTGAGAATTTAACTGTATTCCCTGAAAAGATGATTGAAGATATTAATTTAACTCATGGTGTTATATTTGCACAAAGAGTATTATATAAATTAATTGAAAAAGGCTTTGTTAGAGAAAAAGCATATGATACAGTACAACCTATTGCTATGAAAGCATTAGAAACAAAAATTCATTACAGTGAATTATTAAAACAAGATCCTACTATTACTTCAGTGCTTACAAACGAAGAAATAGATTCATGTTTTACATTAGATTATTATTTAGTAAATGTCGATTATATTTTTAATCGTTTAGGAATAAAATAAGGAGGTTACAATGAGAGAAGAAAAGATTTTAGTTCTTGATTTTGGTGGACAATATAATCAATTAATCGCACGTAGAGTACGTGAATGTAATGTATATTGTGAAGTACATCCATATAATATGCCTCTAGAAAAAATCAAGGAATATGATCCTATGGGAATAATTTTTACTGGTGGACCTAATTCAGTATTTGGCGATGATGCACCACTTGTTAATAAAGAATTATTTAATTTAGGATATCCTATTTTAGGTATTTATTATGGATGCCAAACAGTTGCATATCTAAATGGTGGTGAAGTATCTCATGCTGATAAGCGTGAATATGGAAAAACTATGGTTGATGTTGATACTAATTCTAAACTATTTAAATATGTATCAAAAGAAACTCAAGTTTGGATGAGCCATACAGATTTCGTATCTAAATTACCAGAAGGATATAAAATTGTTGCTAAAACACCATCATGTCCAATTTCTGCAATGGAAAATGAAGCAAAGAAGATTTATGCTGTTCAATTCCATCCAGAAGTAAACCATTCACTTGAAGGTATGCAAATGCTTAAGAACTTTGTATACGATGTTTGTGGTTGCAAGGGTACTTGGAAAATGGATGATTTTGCTAAGACAACTATTGAATCATTACGTAAAAAGATTGGTAATGGTAAAGTATTATGCGCTTTATCAGGTGGTGTAGATTCAAGTGTTGCCGCTGTATTATTATCTAAGGCAGTAGGTAAACAATTAACTTGTGTATTCGTTGATCATGGTCTTTTAAGAAAGAATGAAGGCGACGAAGTAGAAGCTGTATTTGGTCCTAATGGTCCATATAATCTAAACTTCGTAAGAGTAAATGCTCAAGAAAGATTCTATGCTAAATTAAAAGGTGTTACAGAGCCTGAAAGAAAACGTAAGATTATTGGTGAAGAATTCATTAGAGTATTTGAAGAAGAAGCAAAGAAGATTGGTGCTGTAGATTATTTAGTACAAGGTACAATTTATCCAGATGTTATTGAATCTGGTTTAGGAAAATCTGCAACAATCAAATCTCACCACAATGTAGGTGGCTTACCTTCAGTTGTAAATTTCAAAGAAATAGTTGAACCACTTAGATTATTATTTAAAGACGAAGTAAGAAAGGTTGGTCTAGAATTAGGTATTCCTGATTACTTAGTATTCCGTCAACCATTCCCAGGTCCAGGACTTGGCATTAGAATTATTGGTGAAGTAACTGCTGAAAAGGTAAAGATTGTTCAAGATGCTGATTTTATCTATAGAGAAGAAATTGCAAAAGCAGGTGTAGATAAATCATGCAACTTAGGCCAATATTTTGCAGCATTAACTAATATGCAATCAGTTGGTGTTATGGGTGATGAAAGAACATACGATTATGCAATTGCACTTCGTGCTGTTCAAACATCAGATTTCATGACAGCTGACTGGGCAAGAATTCCTTATGATGTCCTAGATATAATTTCTAGAAGAATCGTAAATGAAGTAAAGGGTGTAAATAGAGTACTTTTAGATTGTACATCTAAACCACCTGCAACAATTGAATTTGAATAATTATAAAATCCGCCTCTTCTAGGCGGATTATTTATTGTTTGCAAATACTAACTCTTTGTGATACAATATCTTTGTATTCAGGAGGATTATACAATGGTAGAACAATCAATAAAATATAGATATGACACTCAATTATTAATTGAGGGAGAAAATTTAGACGAAGATAAAATCAGCGATTACTTTAATGATAATTTTGATGGAGACTGCTTACTTGCTGTAGGTGATGAGGATTTAATCAAAATCCATTTCCATACAAATGAGCCTTGGAAGGTTTTAGAATATTGTAGAACATTAGGCGAAATCTATGATATCGTAGTTGAGGATATGGATAGACAAGCTAGAGGATTAAAGGGATAGAACCAGATACAATCTGGTTTTTCTTTTTTTCCCATATTTAAATGGTATAATTATATAGAGGACTGATATAATGATAGAGACAGTAGAATGCTATTTAATTAAAGATAATAGCTATTTAATGCTTCATAGAAATAAAAGACAAAATGATATGCATGAAGGAAAATATATTGGTATTGGTGGTCACATTGAAAAAGGTGAAACTAAAGATGAGGCATGTATAAGAGAAATAAAAGAAGAGACGGGGCTTGATGTTCATTCAATGAAATATTGTGGTCAAATTCTTTTTGTAAATGATGATTATGAAGAAATGATGTATATTTATAAATCTAATGATTTTAGCGGAAATTTAATCGAATGTGATGAAGGCACACTTCATTGGGTGTCTATCGATAAGGTCCTAGATTTGAATTTGTGGGAGGGAGATAAATTATTTCATCCCAAATTAAAATCTGGAGAATTAATAAATATGAAATTAATATATAAAAATAATGTATTTGTAGGATGTGAAGAATTATGACATATCAATCTTTTATTAAAAATATGCAGGATAAAGCATATGAAAATGGCAAGGAAGAAAGCGCAGTTATTTTAATATTAGAGGCTGTAACTAAATTAGAAACTAATTTCTTATACATGAAAATGAATGAAGAAATAGATGATAAAACAATATCTGATTTTAATAAAATCTTTGATATATATCTATTCGAAAATAAACCAGTTCAATATTTAATTGGCTATTCAACATTTTATGGTTATGATTTTAAGGTTAATGAAAATGTATTAATACCAAGATTTGAAACTGAAGAATTAGTCGAAAATGTATTATATAGATATGATAAGCATTTTAAAGGACAAAAGGTAGATGTATGTGATTTAGCCTGTGGGTCTGGTTGTATCGGAGTTGCCCTATCTCTAGAAGAGCCTAATATGAATGTTATCGCATCTGACATATCAAATGAAGCATTAGAGGTAGCTAAATATAATAACGATAATTTAGGTGCTAAGGTAAAATTTTTACAAGGAGATATGTTAGTTCCTTTACAAGGATATAAATTTGATATATTTGTATCTAATCCACCATATATTCCAAATGATGAATTAGTTGATCCATTAGTTAAGGATAATGAACCTAATATTGCATTATTTGGTGGATCTGATGGTATGAAATTTTATGATATTATATTAAAAGGTGTAAAGCCTTTATTAAAAGAGAAGGCAATAATCGCATTTGAACATGGATATGATAAAAAAGAAGAAATGCTTGCATTAGCTAAAAAGTATTTTCCAAATTCTAAGGCTGAGGTTTTAAAAGACTTAGAAGGAAAGGATAGAATGACATTTATATATGTCGGTGATTTTAAATGGTAATTATTTTCCCAACTGATACAGTTTATGGAATTGGTACAAAAATATTTGATATTGATGGTATAAATAAAATATATGATATTAAAAAAAGACCAAAGGATAAACCTTTAGCTTGTCTTTGCTCATCTTTAGAACAAATAAAAAGTATTGCTGTTGTGACAAAGAAAGCTGAAGCTTTAATTAAAAAATTTTTACCTGGTGCTTTGACATTAATATTAGAAAGTAAAGAAGAAGTTTATAATAAAATCGGTTATAAAACAATTGGGGTAAGAATACCTAATTGTAAATTAGCATTAGATATTTTAAGCGAAAATGGTCCAATGCTAACAACAAGTGTAAACGAATCTGGATTTAAACCAATAAATGAGTATGAATTAATTGTTAAAGATTATGAGAATGTAGTTGATAAAATTTATGAATCAAATGAAAAATCATCAAATTTATCGTCTACTGTTGTTTTATTAACAAATGATGATATAAAGATTTTAAGAGAAGGAGAAATTACTCTTTCAATGATTAACGATTGTTTAAATAATATGTAGGAGGGAGTCATGAAAAAAATATATTGGATAGTAAATCAATTAAATATTGACGATGCTTCAATATCGGCTATTGAAATTGCAAATAGACTAGTCCAATATAGAAGTGTCTCAATAATTGTGTTAGGCTCAAATTTAAATGTTGATTCTAATGTTAGTGGAAAAATAGATATAATTTATTTAGATATTGATAAGAAAAATTATGAATTAGATAATTTGTCATCTTATTTTAAAACTAATAAAAAGGAATTAAAGGAAAGAATAAGTGAACTAACAACAAAAAATGATATTATTATTTCTACATCATTTTTATCTTCTTATATTGTCCCTAAGGGAAGAAGATTTTTATATTATTATCTAGGTAATAAGGAAGCATTTTTATCTTTTAAGGAGAAACAAAAGAGAAAGAAGCATAGAGTACCAGATAATTTCATTTTTACATCTGAGAAATTAAAAGAATCTTTAGATAAGAAAAAGAAATATAGAGGTTCTTATCAAATATTTCCATGTTCAACATTATATCCACTTTTAGATTTAAATAGTTATAATAATGCAATATCATATGTTTATAGTAATGGTGATGATTATTTATTACCTATTAATTTGGCTATAAAATTAAAAGAAAATGGAATTAATTATAAGTTTAATTATTATGCTAATGACGAAATATTAAAAAAGATAAATGGTATTATTGTTGAAAATGGATTAAATAAAATAATAAATAGAATAAATGAATATGAGTTAAGTAATGTATTTAGGCAATGCGATTTATTCATATCAGTTGATAAGAAAAATTCTATTCCTTTATTAGTGGTTGAAGCATTTAGCCAAGGAAAGCCTATTATTGGCTTTAATAATGAAGCTACAGGTGAAGGAAATTCAATTATTATTGATTTAAAAAATATTAACAATACTATTTCTGAAGTAAAAGAATTATTTGTTAAGCAAAAGAGATTAGAGAAATTTAAGCAGAATGCTTTTAATTCTGCGTTTAGATACTCAAAAGATATGATAGTTGCAAAATGGCTAGATATTTTGGAGATTGAAGATAATCTTATTCATAAAGAGTAATAATCTTTGAAAAATAATAATTCTTTGTGGTATAATTAATACAAATACATTGGAGGACAGTTATATGTATGAGATTATAGATAAATACATAGATAAGTTAATGACATCAGCTCCTGATATGCCTTTATGGAATATAGAGGCAATTCGTCTAGGCAAAAAACCATCATGGAATTACATTGATGGTTGTATGATGGTTTCATTAATTGAATTATATAAAACAACTGGTAATAAGAAATATTTTGATTTCGTTAAAAAATTCGTCGATTATTATGTTCATGAAGATGGAACAATTGAAGGATATGAAATAGAAAAATATTCAACAGATGATGTTAGTGAAACAAGAGTTTTATTTGATATATATGCAATTACAAAAGAAGAAAAATATAAAAGAGCAATTGATCATGTATTCCAACAAATAAAAACTCATCCAAGAACTAAAGAAGGTAATTTCTGGCATAAGAAGATTTATCCTAATCAAGTTTGGTTAGATGGTTTATTTATGATGCAACCATTCTATACAAGATATCAAACTTTATATAATAAAATGGATTATTCTGATATTGTTAACCAATATAAGAATGTTAGAGATCTTATGAGGGATGAAAAAACAGGTCTTTATTATCATGGATATGATAGCGAAAGAAAATTATTCTGGGCTGACAAGAAGACAGGTTTATCTAAGAATTTCTGGTTAAGATCTATAGGTTGGTTTGCTGTAAGTATTGTTGATGTATGTGATTATATGGATCAACAAATGTATGACGAATATAATACTATTAAATCTTTATTAAAGGATTTAGTTGATGGATTATTAAAATTCCAAGATAAAGAAACTCATATGTTCTATCAAGTGCCAAACTTCCCAGGAAAAGAAGGCAATTACTTAGAAACATCTGGATCTGTAATGATTGCATATGCTGTATTAAAAGGTGTTAGATTAAACATTTTACCTGAAAGATATAGACAAATTGGTGTTGATATCTTTAATGGTGTATGTAATAAATATATTACAGAGAAAAATGGCGACTTAAATTGTGGTGGTATTTGTTTAGTTGCAGGTCTTGGTCCTGAGAATAATACAAGAAGAGATGGTACTTATGAGTATTATATTTCAGAGCCAATTGTAGAAAATGATGCAAAGGGAACAGGTCCATTAATTATGGCCTATACTGAAATTATTAAATTAAATAAGTAAGGATTTAAGCTAGAGTGATATTCATTCTAGCTTTTCTTTGTAAAAAAAGTATTGTTTATAATTATTTGTATAATATAATAGATATAAAGATACGTTGTTAAAAAACTAAATATTGTATAAACAATTTTATTAAATATTTAATATAGAAGAAAGGAGGATACTTTATATGGCAATTAAATATTGGGTAGGTGCAAAGGCTTTTGTATATAATACTAAGTTAAAGAAATTATTAGTAATGCAAAGAGCTTATGGAGATACCTCAGCTGGAATGTGGGAAAATCCTGGCGGAAAAAAAGAAATTGGCGAAGATATAAGGGATACATTGAAGCGTGAGATATTAGAAGAGACAGGTATAATAGTAGAGGATTATAGGATGTTATACGCCACAGCAATTAATGAAGAAAAGAGCCCTTTTATGATAATTGGTTTTTTTGTTGCAACTGATAAAGAAGAAATTGAAATGTCTATCGAACATGTAAAATATAGATGGGTAGATGTTGAAGATTATTTATCATTAGTTGATAGGGGAATCAAAAAAGATTTTAAGGATGCCAAGATTGAAGAAATAATTAAAGAATATGAATAAGAAGTACTCAAAAACCCAATTAATTAATAAGATTTATTTGGGTTTTTATATTTATATAAATGGTGTTTTTATAAAATATACATTTTTATTAAAAATTAATAAAATAATAGTTGACTTAGAAAAAGTGTGGTGTTATAATACTACTCGGCTCGTCTAATAAATGAGCTAAATAAATTGAGTCTTTGAAAACTGTATATGACGAAATAAACGTAACGTTAAACAAACAATACAATTCTGAAAAAGAGAATTGAGCAA
>JAFSWG010000034.1 GCA_017444645.1 Acholeplasmatales bacterium
GATTTCGAAGGAGACCCGTTCACGGGTAGCAAGTAATCAAAGCAAGCGGCGGATTACATATGCGCTTAGGTAAGCGCTGCTGGTACCCCAGGGCTATGCCCGCAAATGAAAAACCACCAGCTAGGCTGGTGGATAATTATTGCAATGGAATAATTATTTATATATAATTATATTGACTTTAAACAATTAAAAGGGAATGAAAAGAAATGAAGAAAAAAAGATTATTTTTATTAGCTCTAGCATCAGCTACATTTGTTTTAGCAGGATGTGGTGCTGGCAATGCGGCTTTACCTGGAACTACAACAGGCACAACACCAAATACAACAACAAATAGTGGTACAGATACTGAGACAACACAAGAACAAGAAAAGAAAGTAATGTGTTATATTTGTACAGGTACAAAGAAGAACAAAAAAGTAATAGATAAACAACAAGTTATAAAAGGAAAAAAATTATTAGAACAATTAACATATCAAAAAGATGGATATAGAATTTTAAATTATAGATTGGATTCATCTACAACTGGAGATATTATTTCAGATGATTATGTAATTGATACAGATATGAATATATTTATTGAAATGGAAATGATTGATTATAATTCTATTCATGAAATAAATGAAGAAAAAACTGATTTAAAAGATTATGCTTATATGTCTTCATTAAGTGAAGCAAAACAAGCTAATTTCTATCAAAATGGCTTTGTAAAAGATAAGATTATTGATTTTAGTACTTATCAAAATAGTCCTGCATATGTGCAAGTATCTACAGCAGATGAATTAATTGCGGCTATTAATAATGCTAAATCAGAATATGAAACAAATTGGACATATGATACTTTAACTCAAGAGCAACAAAATAAAGTTACTGATTATGAAGGATTGATGGAAAAAAGAGCTCAATATGGAGATGCTGGATTAACATCAGAAGAAAAGACTAGAAGAATAACATTGGAAAATGAAATAATGACATATACAGGTTCATTTACACAAAATCTAATAAAAGAACAAAGTGTTCATGTCATCGAAATCACTTCAGATTTAAATCTAGGCTATAACAAATTATCTAGTGCTTCTAAGGCTTTAGTTACTAACTGGGCTTCTACAAATAAAGTATTTTCAGCAACAAGCCATTTTACTGAAAATGGTGTATCTCAAATAAACATTAATAATTCATATAATTTATTAATTTATTCTAAAAATGGTGCCAAGATAACTAATGCTGGATTTAAAATTAGTTCTTGTAATGGTGTCGTAGTAAGAAATATAGAAATGGATGAAATGTGGCAATGGGAGGATTGTCCTAATGCTACTCCTCAATTTACAGTAGGAGATATGGATGTTTTTGGCTGGGCATATTTCAAAGTTAATTTCTCTACAAATGTATGGATAGATCATTGTACATTTGGTAAATCATATGATGGTCAAATTGATGTCGCAAACCCATATTGGTATAATAATAGAACATATTCAAGTGCTCCATATGGTGTAGATGGAAGAAGCCAAAAGTCTAATGTTCATATTTCTAATTGTTATTTTAAAGCTGGATCTGATGATAAAGATGGGTATATTTATAAAATGATGGAAGAAATAGAAGCTGATTATCAGAAATCAAAATCTGATTCTTCATATTCTTGTAAATATTTATATTATAAAACTTTAAGAGATACATATGATTTAACATTTGAAGAGATATTATATGGTGTAGCTATTCCACAAAAGAAAGCATTCTTACTTGGAGATAGTGGAGAAAGCAAAAAGGCTGAATCATATAGATATAATCAGAATTTATGTGTTTCTTTTAGTGATAATGTAATTGTTGATATTGAAGATAGATTACCTAATGTACGTGGTGGTATTGCCTATATGGCTAATTGCGTAATAGATAATTCTAGATATTTTAAGTATAGAAATATATTAATGGCTAAAGGTGCTAATGGAATTAATAGTGTTAATTCTAAATATAAGCTTGCTTTAGTATCACAAGGAATAATTGGAGGCTATGGTGCGTCTATTGAGGCAGAAAATTGTTTATTCATAGGTGTTAATTCTTTAGTTAAGAATAACAATAAAGAAAAAGATAATATTACAGATGCCCAAATGGAAGCAGGATATGAAATAGTTAATTGTAAATGGTATAATGATCCTGAATCTACAGATTATACAAGAATTATTAATACAGTTACAGATCCATCTCAAATTCAAACTAATGTTGATAATGTTTCATCTAGTCCTATGAAGGTATCTAATTTCAATTGGCATAATGATACAAATGAAAAGCCATTTGATATAAAACTATATGAAATCGATACATTATCTAATTCATTATTAGAAAAAGGTAAAGTTGGTGTAAATACTAATTTTGGTAATTATTATTTATATACAAAAGCTGAGTATTATACAATAAAATAAGATAAGTTAAATGGTATGCAAATACCATTTTTCTTTTCATTATTTTCAATTAAAAATAGTTTATATTTCATGTTAAAATATAAGTTACTAGGAGGTGCATAAAATGGATAAAATATATTTATGTATAGATTTAAAAAGCTTTTATGCATCTTGTGAATGTGCTGATAGAGGACTTGATTCACTAAAGACTAGATTAGTTGTTGCAGATCCATCTAGAGGACGTGGAGCATTATGCCTTGCAGTCTCACCTGCATTAAAAGAACTAGGTGTTAAAAATAGGTGCCGTTTATTTGAAATTCCAGAAAATATTGATTATATTTGTGCAGTGCCAAGAATGAAAAGATATATGCTAATATCTGCCAAAATATATTCAATATATAGAAAATATGTAGCTGAAGAAGATATTTATGTTTATTCAATAGATGAATGCTTTATAGATGTTACTAGTTACTTAAAAATATATAGAATGGATGTAAAATCATTAGCCAAAATGATGATTGATGATGTATTTAGAACAACTGGTATTTGCGCAACTGCAGGTATTGGTACAAATCTATTTTTAGCTAAAGTAGCATTAGATATTACAGCTAAGCATGTAGATGATCATATTGGATATTTAGATGATGAAATATTTAAAAAAGAAATATGGCATCATAAGCCAATAACAGATGTATGGAATATATCAAGAGGTACAGCTAAAAGATTATTGAAATATGGTGTAGATGACTTATATGGAATAACAACACTAAATGAAGATATATTATATAAAGAATTTGGTATAAATGCTGAAATATTAATAGATCATGCGCATGGAATTGAACCAGTTACTATTAAGGATATTAAAGGATATAGAAGTAAAAGTAATTCAATTTCATCTCAACAAATATTATTTGAAAATTATGATTATGAATCAGCATTATTAGTTTTAAAGGAAATGGTTGATTTATCTTCTTTAGAATTAATTGAGAAAAAAATAGTTACCTCATCAATATCTTTATATATTGGATATACTGATGATTTAAGAAATCCAACTGGTGGTACTAGAAGATTAAATGAATTTACCCAATCTAGAGAAAGATTGATGGATTATTTTATTACATTATTTAAAGATACTACAGATCCCAATTATCTAATTAGAAGAATGGGAATAGGCTTTGGTAATGTCGTTGATGAAAAATACGAAACTATAGATCTATTTACTGATGAGAATAAATTAAAAAAAGAAAAAGAATTACAAAAATCTTTAATTGAGATAAAGAAAAAATATGGTAAAAACGCAGTAATAAAAGGTATGGATTTAGAAAGTAAGGCTACAACTATAAAGAGAAATGAATTAGTTGGTGGCCATAATGCTGGAGGAAGTAGAAGGGAGGACTATAAAGATGGAGAAAAGAAATAAAATGAGTATGGCAGATAGAGCAAAAATCTTTTTACCATTTAATGGTCTAAGAGGCTACTATGATTTAATATTAAAGGTAGATAAAAAAAGAGAGCCCAAAAGAGAGCTCTCAGATGATGAATTAAATGAATTATCAGTTATATTTAGTAAATTGAAAAAACGTATGATGGTTGAAGCAACATATTACCTTGTTGATGGTTATACAACCATTAAAGGTATGATATCCAAAATAAACGTTACAAAGAGAGTTATTACGATTATTAAAACTGATATTTCATTTGACGATATTTTAACTATAAAAACAGAAGATGAATAAGAAAAAAGAGGATTCGACTGAATCCTCTTTGATTTTTTACTAAGTGATTATTAGATACCTTGAGCAACCATTGCTTCAGCAACTTTCTTGAAGCCTGCGATATTAGCACCAGCTAATAAGTCAAATGGATTACCAACGTATTCCTTTGCTGCAGAATAAGAAGCGTTGAAGATATTTACCATGATATCATGTAATCTTTGATCAACTTCTTCGAAAGTCCAAGATAATCTTAATGAGTTTTGGCTCATTTCAAGACCAGAAGTAGCAACACCACCAGCATTTGAAGCCTTAGCAGGAGTGAAGATAATCTTGTTTTCAATTAAGTACTTAGCTGCTTCTAATTCAGTTGGCATGTTAGCACCTTCGCATACTGCGATGCAACCATTAGCAACTAAAGTCTTAGCTTCTTCTAAGTTTAATTCATTTTGAGTAGCACATGGCATTGCGATATCACACTTAACTGACCAAATTCCACGGCAGCCATCATGATATTCAGCACCCTTAACTCTTTCTACATATTCTTTAATTCTACCACGTTCAACTTCCTTGATTTGTTTTACAACATCAAGATTGATACCGTTCTTATCATAAATATATCCGTTTGAATCAGACATTGCAACAACCTTAGCGCCAAGTTGAGTAGCCTTTTCGTTAGCGTAGATTGCAACGTTACCAGAACCAGAAATAACAACTGTCTTGCCAGCAAAAGAAGTATTCTTTAATGCTTTTAAAGCTTCTTGTGCATAGTAGCATAGACCATAACCTGTAGCTTGAGTTCTAGCTAATGAACCACCATAAGTTAAGCCTTTACCAGTTAATACACCAGTGAATTCATCTCTAATTCTCTTATATTGACCAAATAAGAATCCAATTTCTCTTCCACCAACACCGATATCTCCAGCAGGAACGTCAGTGTCTGGTCCAATATGGCGATATAATTCAGTCATGAAAGATTGACAGAATCTCATGATTTCATTGTCGCTCTTTCCCTTAGGGTCGAAGTCTGAACCACCCTTACCACCACCCATAGGTAATGTAGTTAATGAGTTCTTTAATACTTGTTCAAGACCTAAGAACTTAATGATAGAAGCATTTACAGATGGATGTAATCTTAAACCACCCTTGTAAGGTCCGATTGCACTATTGTATTGTACTCTGAAACCTCTGTTTACTTGGAATTCACCCTTATCATCAACCCAAACAACCTTGAATTGAACAAATCTTTCAGGTTCTAAGAATCTTTCAAGAATCTTTTGTTGTTCCATCTTTGGATTCTTTTGAATATAGATTTCAATAGATTCAACGATTTCCTTTGCTGCTTGTAAGAATTCTTTTTCGCCAGCATTCTTCTTTTCTAATTCAGCGTATACGCGCTTTGCATATTCTGTTTTAAACATTTTATATATCCTCTCTTTGTTATTTTATTTTGTGCTTCAACACAAACTATGAGCCTATTTTATTAAAAAATAAACAAAATTTCAATACTTTTTCGAAAAATATTTTATTTTTTTACACTTTTGCAAAATTTTTTTATTTCAAAACATATTTTTGCCGAATTTTTAAAATTTTATTCGACAAAAAAACAATGTGATATAATGTCTATATAGGGTGATATTATGCAAAAATTGGTTATTTTTGACTTAGATGGGACATTATTAGATACAATTGCTGATTTAAATGCGGCACTAAACCATACTTTAGCCGAATTTAATTTCACAAAAATTAGTTGTGAAAAAACTAGAGAACTAGTTGGTAACGGCATTAGAAATTTAATAATAAGAGCTTCAGGTACAGATTCAAACATTGATTTAATGTTTAAATGCTTTATGGATTATTATAATAAAAATGTTAATGTTTACACTAAACCTTATAATAATATAAAGGAGCTTATTATTAAACTAAAAAATATAGGCTTTAAGTTAGCTGTTGTCTCAAACAAGAATATTATACCACTAAAAACGTTAGTTAATTATCATTTTAAAGATTTATTTGATTTGGTTTTAGGAGATGGAATGGGATACAAAAGAAAGCCTGATTCTGAAATTATAAATGAATGTATTAAAAAACTAGATTCTGATTTAGAACATACAATCTATATTGGAGATAGTGATGTTGATGTTAAGACAGTTAATAATACAGGCTGTCATGGAATATTTGTTTCATATGGCTTTAGAGATAAAGAAAAATTAATCGAGGCAGGCGCTAAAACTATATTAGATAATGTAAGCGATTTGAGTAATTATTTATTAAAAGTAGAATTGTAATTAAAATACATTTTTGATATAATGATGTGGTGGTGATAAAAGTATGCAGGATGTCAAGCTAAACAACCTAGAATTATTCTACGATTGTGTTGATGAATCTAATAACTTCTTATACGAAGTGTTTAAAAAACCTTATTTTGAATTAATAGAAATGACAGTTAAAAATATATTAGCTGGTGAGGTTTTATGTGAGCTTGAAGATCCTAATGACCTTAAAAAGCTAAAGAAGATTTATAAGAAGCTTGAGGGTGTTGACTTCACAGTAGAAGATGTTCGAAAGGCAATGCAATCAATTATTCTTAGAGGCTTTAAGGAAATGAAGATACCTAATGGTAATACAACACCAGATACCATTGGTATATTCATGGCATATTTAATCACAAAGATGTGTCCTAATAAGGAAATATCTATTGCTGACCCACTTTGTGGTACTGGTAATTTATTATTTACAGTAGCTAATTATTTAGATAAAGATTCAAAGTTATATGCCTGTGATAATGATTTATGGATGACTAAATTAACTAGTATGATGTCTGATTTATTATCATTACATACAGAAGTATTCTTCCAAGATACTTTAAATCTTAATTTAAGTAATATAGATGCGTTAGTATTTGATATGCCACATAGTGAAATAGAAAATGATAAATATTTCCCATATGAAGCAATCCTACATTATAAAAATATGATTGCTGATGGTGGATGCATGATTGGAATGGTTGAAAATGATTTTTTCAATTATGACAAGAATCAGGAATTCAAAAAGAAGCTACTTGAGGATATGACAATAGTAGGATTAACAGAATTACCTGATGAAATGTTTAAGGCTGTTAAGCCTAAAATTATATTAGTACTTCAAAAGAAGAAATTTAAAGAAGGTACTAAATGCTTTATGGTCAAACTACCAAGCTTTACTAATGTTAATTTATTTAATGAAGCATTATTAGATATTGAAGCGTGGTTTGAAAAGAATAAATAAGAAAAATAAGGAGAAAATTAATTATGGCAAAAATTATGGCAGTAAATGCTGGTTCATCTTCTATTAAATTCCAATTATTAGAGATGCCAGAAGAAAAAGTTATCGCATCAGGCGTAATGGAAAGAATTGGTCTTGCTGAAGGTATTTTTACATTAAAATACAATGGTAAGAAAGAAGAAACTAATCCAGTATTACCTACACATGCTGAAGGTGTTCAGCTTTTACTAGATACATTATTAGATAAAGGTATTGTTAAATCATTAGATGAAATTTCAGGTGTTGGTCACCGTGTTGTACAAGGTGGAGAATTCTTCAAGGATTCTACATTAGTTGATGGTCCAGACGGAGTAGTAGTTAAGAAGATTGCTGAATTAGCTGATTTAGCTCCACTTCATAACCCAGCTCATATCATTGGTATTAAAGCATTCTATAAGGCTTTACCAAAGGTTCCTGAGGTTGTAGTATTTGATACTGTATTCCATCAAACTATGCCAGAAGAAGCATATATGTATGCTACACCATATGAATGGTATGAAAAATATGGTATTAGAAAATATGGTGCACATGGTACTTCTCATAAATTTGTATCTCAAAGATGTGCAGAAATTATGGGTAAGAAATTAGAAGATACAAAGATTATCGTATGTCACTTAGGTAATGGTGCATCTATTTCTGCAGTAGAAGGCGGAAAATGTAAAGATACATCAATGGGCTTAACACCACTTGAGGGTATTCCTATGGGAACAAGAAGTGGTAACCTAGACCCAACAGTTGTTTCTTATATCTGCGAAAAAGAAAACAAGACAGCTGCTGAAGTTGTTAACATCTTAAATAAGAAATCAGGATACTTAGGTATGTCAGGTCGTTCTAATGACGCTAGAGACGTAACTCAAGGTATGAATGATGGCGATCATAGATGTAAATTAACATTCGATGTACAAGCTAAGAGAATCGTTGATTACATTGCTTCATATTATGTATATATGGGCGGATGTGATGCAATTTGTTTCACAGCTGGTATGGGTGAAAACTTAAAGCACTTAAGATTAAATATCGCTAGACGTTTAGGTGTTCTTGGTGTTAAGATTGATGAAAAATTAAATGATACATTCTCTGATGAAAGAATCATTTCTACACCAGATTCTAAGATCAAATTATACATTATCCCTACAAACGAAGAAGTAATGATTGCTAGAGATACTGTAAGAGTTGCAAACGTTAAGTAATTAAGAAATTAAGCTTCCAAAAGGAAGCTTTTTCTTTTTGTATTTTCATTTATTTTCAAATAGTAATAATACTATTTGGGTGCTATAATAAAAATGCACGACGATTACGATTTGGGAGGTTTTTTATCATGGAAAATGAAGAAATTATTTTAGAAGAAAACAACAATATTTTAATTGAAAATATATCAATTAATATCGATGTAGAAAAATATTTTTCTTATGCATCTTATCATACTGATGCAAGATTAAAAATTGAAACTTATACAAAGAATACTTCATATTCTTTTATTCATTCTTTAAATATTAAGAATAATACAATTAATGAATATAATAATTTAATTTTAGAATTAAGCTTTTCTAATAAAGCCTTCCATACATATGATATTCATATTAATTCATTATTAAAAAATGAAGAAAAGGATATTACTGTTCCTTTTATTGTAGTAGATAATAAATTATTAGAAGACATAATAGAGGCAGAGCCTGCCTTTTTAAGATTGACATTAAAAACTAATGAAGAGGTAATATCGGAGCGTGAAATACCATTTAATATATTACCTATTTCTCAGCTTATCTATAATGAAGATGATGGATTTGATAATAGATTATTTGCAAAATTTGTAACACCATTAGCTCCTCAGGTTAAACAAATAACTTTAAATGCGGAAGCTATTTTAAATAGATCAATTATTGGATACCAAAATACAGATAAAAATAAAAGATTAGAAGAGGTAGAGGCAATCTATATAGCCTTACATAATCATGGAATCCAATATCAAAACCCGCCTGCCAAAAGATTAGCTATCCAACGTGTTAGAATGCCTTATGAGGTATTAAATGATAAAAAGGGTACATGCCTAGACTTAGCTATTTTATTTGCCGCATGCTTAGAAGAGGTAGGATATAATCCAATTATTCAATTTGGTGAAGGACATGCCCTTTGTGGCTTTTTCTTAGATGATATAGATGATGATTCTAAATCTGAATTATCTACTGTTTCATTTGAAAATGGTATCGAAAAAAGAGAAGAAATAATAAAGAATTTATTAGGAAATAAAATAATTATTATTGATGTTGTTAATTTAGTTTCAAATAGTGAAACATCATTTCAACAATCAATTAATAATGGAAAAGAATATGTAATGAAATCATATGGAGATGAATTTATGGCAATTGATATTAAAACATGCCATTTAAACGCATTCTCTCCTATTCCTTATAATGGTTCTAGTGATGAATTAATTAATAAGATTAATCCTAAAACATTAATTGAAAGAGAAACAGAAGAGTTATCTAATGATAGATTCATTAATGTATTAAAGCCAGAAGAAAAAACAAGATTTACCTTCTGGGAAAGAAAATTATTAGATTTAAGTGAAATTAATCCATTGGTTAATATAAAAAGTGATAATACAAGATGTATTAGATTAATTAGTGAAAATCCAATCCATGAAGCAGTATTTAAAAATGATTTATTAGAATTATCATGTGAATTCTTAACTAAAAGTAGAAGAATAAAGGATAGTGGACTTACAAAAGAAACATTTGATTATATAATATCTAATCCTGATACTAAGCCATCATTTTTTAATCCTATTATTTCGAATAAGGACATGTTATATGGTATTGGATATGAATCAACATTAGATATGATGATTAAAAAATCTAATGATTCAATGGATGAAACAGGTGCCCAAACATTATATATTTGTTTTGGTCTATTAACATATAGAAGAAAGAACGGAAAAGAAGGACAAGCTCCTTTTATGGTTTTACCTCTTGAAAAAATAACAAAATCAAAGGTAGGATCTAAATATTATATTTCTTTTGATGCTTCTGATTTTATGATAAATCAAACATTCTTTGAATATTATAAAAATGAACATCCTGGTATTGATTTTAGTGAATTATATTCATGCAGCTATGCTGATGGATATATGAATATAGTTAATACTTTTAAAGCTAATTCTAATATTAGATTAGATGAACAACAAGTATTTTTAACTAATTTAACATTTAGTCATTACATTATGTGGAATGACATAAGAAAAAGACAAAATGCGTTAAGAGAGAATAAAATAGTTGAAAGTATAGTAGAAAACAAAAATCTATTAGATGAAAAAATGGATTATGAAGGTATGAAAATCGATGATATTGAAAAATATGCTGATTTTGCTGCCCCATTACCATATGATTCAACTCAGCTAAGAGCCATCCTAGAATCAGGTAACGGCAAATCATTTATACTTGATGGACCTCCAGGTACAGGTAAGAGCCAAACAATTGTTAATATGATTGTTAATGCCTTTTATCATGGAAAGAGTGTATTATTTGTTGCTGAAAAGAAGGCTGCCTTAGATGTTGTTTATAACAGATTAGAACAAATTAAATTAGATAGATTTGTATTAGAACTTCACTCTAATAAAGCTAATAAGGATACTTTCTATAATAAATTAAATGAATCAATGGAATTTGGTCCTACAATACATCCATTTACTTTTAATGCTAATTGTATTGATCTAGAATCAAAAAGAGATTATTTAAGAAAAATAATCAATGAAATGCATTCGAATGACGAATATTTCTATTCCTTATATGATACTATTGTAGCTTATGAAAGATTAAAGGCTGATGGCTATGAGTATTATTTAAAGGTAGATGAGAAAGTATTAAAATCATTAACTACTGATACATTTAATAAAATTAATGTATTAATAGATAAATACATTGCCTTGTCAAATGCTATTTCAGATTATAGTAATAATCCATTAAGATTCTTAGGTACTTCAAGTATCAGATTCTCTGATAAAGATTTAATAATAAACGAATTTAAGATGTCTAAGGAATTATTTGAATCATTTATTAAAGATTATGATAATATCATCAATAAAATTGATTTAGATATAGAAAAAAAGCCATCTAATGTTTCTTTATTAATTAGAAATTTAGATTTATTATTAAATAATGAATTATATTTAGATAATATATATGAATTTGGTAATGAAGAAGTAAATAAAAAAATATCTGATTTATTTGAATTAACTAATAAATTAAATACATTTATTGAAAATAATAAAAATAAATATGAATTTAATAAATTTGAATCAATTAATTCAAAAGAATTATTAGAGGAATATAAAAATACTACAGGATTCTTTAAGAAGATATTATTTAATTCAAAGCTTAAAAAGGCTTTATTAAATACACTAAAGATTAAATATAACAAGAAGGATGTAGAAAAATATCTAGAGGATATATCATTCTATAATGAATATATTGGATATATTAAGCATGATAATGAGTTAGTATCTAAATTAATTGGAATGGATTATGTATCTAATATTAGTAATTTAGATTATATTAAAAACAAATATAATAATTCAGTAGAATTCTTAAATAATGCTAAAAAGATTGAAACATATTTATCTTTAGATTTAGTAATAAATAAATTAAAAGAATTAAATGGTAATTCTAGTATTAAATTATTATTAAATGAAATGATGCCTAAATATAATTTATTTAAACAAAATGAAATAAATAAGTTAAGGAATAAGTATTTATTAAATTATGAAATGATGAATTTAAATGATGGCTATAATAGATATGTTGAATTCTTAAATTATGCATCTAATATTGATAATTTTAATGAATTAATAAATGTTACATCTATTAATTTAGTTGTAAATGAATTAATAGAATATGGATTAGATGAATTTATAATTCAATTAAAGAATAATAAATTTGAATTAGATGATTTTAAAAATGTATTAGAATTATCTATAGTTAATGGTTTATTAGAATTATATTTTAAAAATGATGATATTAATTATTTTAGTTCAGATGCCTTCAAATATGAAGTAGATAAATATAGAGGATATATTAAAAATTATTCAGATACAATAATTGAAGAAGTATCAGCTAAATTATCTGAAAAGCTTAATTATAATAGTGTGGATTATAAGGCTTCGTCTACAATAGGACAATTGAAGAAAATATTTACAATGAAAAGAAATAAGCCTTCAATTAGAGAAACATTATTAAAATATAATGATATTATTAAAGATTTCTTCCCATGCTTTTTAATGTCACCACTTTCTGCTGCCCAATATTTATCAGTTGATGATGATTCATTAAAATTCGATATTGTTATTTTTGATGAAGCATCACAAATCCCAACTCACGAGGCAGTAGGGCCTATCGCACGTGGTAAATCATTGATTGTTGCCGGTGATCCTAAGCAAATGCCACCATCTAAATATTTCAATGCTGATATTGAAATGAGTGAAGATGATATTGAATTTGAGGATTCTGCATCATTATTAGATGAATGCTTAGCTATTGATTTACCAAGAATTAGATTATGTTACCATTATAGAAGTAAGCATGAATCATTAATTTCATTCTCTAATGAGAATTTCTATAAGAATTCATTATATACATTCCCATCTCCTTCAACTAAAAATAGTGAAGTGTTATTCCATTATGTACCATTAAGTGAGAATAAAAAGACTAGTCAAATGTCTAAAGAAGAGCTAGAAGCTATTTGGGAAGAATTATTAAATGTTTATAATGATGAGCATTTGAAGAATAAATCAGTTGGTATAATAGTATTTAATGTAATTCAAAAACAAAGCGTTGAAGCTTACATTAATAAAAAATTAAATGATAATCCAAAGATTAAAGAAGCAATAGATAATGCTTATCAAAAAACTAAAGAGCCTTTATTTATTAAATCAATCGAAAATGTACAAGGCGATGAAAGAGATATAATTATCTTATCTATTGGATTTAGATTAACTAATACAGGTCATCCTAATATCAATGGTCCTCTTGCCGCCAATAATGGCGAGAGAAGATTGAATGTATGTGCATCTAGATCTAAATCAAGAATGATATTAGTATCTACTATTAAATATTCTGATTTTGAATCAGATGAGGGATTATCTAGAAATAAAAATAATGGTGCATTATATCTTAAGAGATTAATATATTATGCTGAAAATAGTGGATATAAGGCAAAGGATGAAACAAGTGAATCTAATAATTCAATTGTTGAATTTATTAAAAATGACCTTGAAGCTTTAGGCTATAACGTTGATACTAATGTTGGTTTATCAAATTATAAGGTTGATGTAGCTATTAAATCAAAGGATGCGACTGAATATAAATTAGGTGTATTAATAGATAACAGCAATGTAGATGATTTAACATCTATTAGAGATGAATTATATTTAACTGAATCCTTCTTAACTACAGCTCTAGATTGGAATATTATTAATATTTATACAGTAGAATATTTTAAGAGCCCTAAGAAGGTTATAGATTATATAGTATCTAATATTGGTGCTGATGTAAAAAAGGTAGAAACATATGAAATCAATCCTAATATAATTCAAGCACCTAAAAAAGAATTTAAATATAATGCATTACCATATGAAAAAGTATCTAATTTAATACCTTTAACTTATTCAAATGAATATGGATTTAATGAAGCTAATTTAAGAAGAAATTTACAAAATATTATTGATACAGAAGGACCTGTATCTCATAATTTAATTAAAAATTATATTAATGAAGCTACTAAATCTATTTCTAAAATAAGCGCTAAGGCTGATGGTTTTATAAGAGAAGAATTAAATTCTGTGTTTATGAATAAAACTATTGATTTAGATGATAAAGGTAAACCAGTAGAATTTTATTGGCCAAAGGGAATAAATTATAACCTAACATTCTTTAGAATAAGTGATAGAGATATTAATGATATTGCTAAAGAAGAGCTTGCAGCTGCAATGAAGCAAATATTAAAGGTACAA
>JAFSWG010000035.1 GCA_017444645.1 Acholeplasmatales bacterium
TCAAGATTCATTACATTTGTAGATCCACAATTTGATTTAAATTATAACGATTCATTACAAGAAGAAAATGAAATATGGAGTGAATCATATTATCAAGCAGGTAATGGTAAATATAAATCAATTATGGCAAATGTAAGAATCTTAAATGGTGTATCCTTAGCTTCATACCAGGGCCATGTAAATAATGATTCATATCAACCAAACGAAAATACAAATAACCAGATGGAACAGCAATTCCCAGAATCTGAAGCACCAGATATTACAAATCCAGACAACCCTAATTACAATAATAATCCTGAACCAAATAATGGTAACCAGGAAGTTGTTAATAATGGTGATGCTAACGCTAATGCTGGAAATGTAAATAATGCAGAAGCTAATCCTAATGAAACTCCAACAGTAGAAGATGATGTTAAATCATTTGGAGAAACAATTAAGCAAGGCTTTGAAGACTTTAAAACTAATGTAGAAAACAATACTACATTTAGAACAATAACTATCTGCGTATCAAGTGTTGTTGGAATCGCACTTATCTATGTAGTATTCTTATTCATTAGAAAGATATGGCGCGTTATAAAAAATTAACCATAATAGGTCTATTAATAGTAGGGCTAGGGATTTCCCTATCCCTATTATTTTTAAACCTTGAGTCCTTTAAGGACACAACAATAAGATTCCAAGACATATTTGATATAACCAATTTAAAAACTTGTTTTGATAATTATCTAATAGAGAATACTAAAACCTACCAAGACTTTGAAGCATCATGTTCTGAAACAGTAACAAAAATAGGAAATTATTTTGCTAATTTCAATGAACAAACATTCTACGATATCCTAACTAATATATTTAATTTTTTATACATTTTCTTGATGTATGCTCTAAATGTTGGATTGAATGTGTTTGTTATAATGTTTATCTTTATCAGAGAATCAATTTATGGTACACAATATAAAATTAAAACCACTAAATTTGCCATTGTTTTAATTAAGATAAGACAATTTATCATTTTCTCAATCAGTAAGATAAAGGCATTTATAAGGCTAATTTTATGCCTATTAAAAAGATATAAGAAGTATGTATTTATTGCAATACTCGTAATATTAATATCAAATGGATTCTTATATAGATTTATAGTAGAACTAATAATCTTTATAGAATCATATGTTTATCATATGTTTAATTTTGATATTAATGTAGTATTTGAATCATTTCTAAAAGCTGCTATTACCTGGGCATTACCAATAATAACAAAAGTACCAAAATTCTTGTGGTGGATATTGCTTTATGTTGTTTTATTCCTAATAGGATTAGGACGAGCAAAGTATAAGCTTCGTAAGAATCATGAACGTTTAAAAAAGGTAGTTCATGATGATTTAACACAAACTACATTTATAAATGGTGCTCCAGGTACTGGAAAAACACTACTAAATGTATCATTATCTTTAGCATCTGAAGAAGCCTATATTGATGAATTAGAAAAGAAGCTATTAGATTATGAAGCAAAATATAGATTCTTAAACTTTGCCGAAATAAGAGAACACCCAGAGCTTTATCCTGAGCATCAAGAATATATAGATACTTTAAAAACAATTAAAGATAGAGGAACCTTCTTAATTTCTAATTATGCTATATATTCACCATATTTTAGTGAATATTCTAAAATCTTTAATTTCGATTATATGAGAAAGAATATACAAGCAGCTGAATATCCATTAGAAGAATATATAGTTATATCTTTATCCGAAATCGATAAGGAATATAACTCTCACGATAACATGAAGGAAGTAGGTACTGATGGAGCACACACATTCTTTTCTACTGTATCACATGATTTAAAACGTCATTGTAAGATATTCTGTGATTATCAATTAAAGGATCAAGTACCTTTAAGAATTCGTGGTAATGCAGAATGGTTTATTAATATAAAGAAACGTAAATTAAAAATGCCTTTAATCCTAAAAATGTATTACCTACCATTTAAAGGCTTAAAGACATTATGTGAGAAGCTAATAACTTCTTATGAATTAAAGAAACGAAGAATAACCAAAGAAACACAAAGAAAAAGCTATGGTACTTATAAAAGAAATGACTATAATACCACATACTTTTTCTTAAGAAACTTAAATACAACACTAACTAAAATATGTACCTGGTTTGAAAAATACCAGTACTTTAAATTAATTGCTCTTAAATCTCAGGAAGGAGAAGAAAAGGGTGAAAGAATTGCATTTAATATAAATCTTTGTGATTTACATATTAATAATCAAAAGCTATATGATTCAACATTCTTATCTTATGCATATGAACAAAAGAAGAATAAAGATTTTAAAAATATTGATTCATTTACAAGATTAACACCAACAATTGAAGAATTAGATAAATGTAATTCTAAATTCTACAACAAAATAAACAATTAGTTACAAATATGATGGATCTTATTTGGCAATCCCTTGAAGGAATCCACAAAAGTGGGCTTGTGAAAAGTGGGGGCTATAGTAATACCCCCACTTTCACTCCACTTTTGTACACTTCAAAATGCTAAAAAACCGTTGTAGAATCAGGATTTTTGATAATTTTAAGGAGTAAAAAAACAATATGGAAAATAAACGAATAATTATAGACTATTTAAGCTTAACATTTCCACAAGCTTATAACAATTTATCAGAAAGAAATGAAGCATATTACATACTAGATATATTTAGAGAATACTTCAAATTAGATATGTGTCAAATTGAAGAATGTAATTATGCTGTAAATAATTATAGATATCAATTCATCTTAAGCAAATACATAATACTTAGATGCTCTGGTCCTATGAATGCCTTTGGCTATAGAACCTGTCAGCTAGAATTAAAGGGTGAAGGCTGTAGAGAATTTGAACGTCTTAAAAAGGGTGAAGCTACCTGGAGAGATTTCTTAGAATTCCTAATAGGCTTCAATATGAATTTTAAAAGAATAGATGTAACAGTAGATGACCTATCAGGCAAAGAAATTAAAATGAAATATCTATTCGATAAAATAGAATCAAATTGCTACACATCAATATTTAAAACAGAACCTAAAATATTAGGAACACTAAAAAGAGGCTTAACAATTGATTTTGGTTCTCGTAATTCAATGACTGAATTATGTATCTATGATAAGCTAAACCAACAAAAGTCTTTAGGCAAAAAGCTAGATGAAGAATACTGGACTAGATACGAAATGAGATTTAGACAAGGTAAAGCAGATTCAGTAGTATTAGATTTGCTTGAAAATTATGAGGATGATACAGATGATGTATATGGCCTAGACTTAAAAGCATTTGCAACCAAAGCTTTATATGCAATCCTTGATATAAAAGAAAAGCTAAGAGATGATAAAGCACATCTATGTAGAGAAGCTACAGATCCTAAATGGTTAAAATTCCTAGAGACAACAGAAAAAGGAATTCTACCAAAGGCAGTAGCAAGAAAATCAACTAGCGAAACATCTTATAACTACATAATGCCTAAGGCTAAGATGATATTACTCTTATGGTTTGTAGAAGCTAAATGTAATAAGAAGCTATTTGAAGAAAGATTGTATCATGAATTATTTAACTTACTATCTGATACATCAAGAATGCAGCTAAAAAGATTTAATGAATTTATGGTAGAAAGAAATCTACCAACTTATACTGATGAATCATTTAAAGATTTATTAAAGGAAATATCACAAATAATAGAGGAAGGAGAATTACCATTCTAATGGATGAATGTACAATTTGGAGAATAAGACAAAAATATAACAATTTAATATTTCCAAATTTACCAGTTCTAATAATTAATTTCTTAAACAATCATTTAAACTATCTAGATTTAATAGAATCTAAATATGTAAAAATAAACGATATTCTCTATTTCTTAAGAAATAAACCAATAAAGAGAGAATTAGATTTATTAGATTGGACCATTAGATATATAGAAATGAAGCATGGAATATTTAGAAAAGCTTAACCCTGAGCAATTACAAGCAGTAACTACAACATCAAAAAAGGTATTAGTCGTTGCAGGAGCTGGTTCAGGTAAAACAAGAGTATTAACAACGAGAATCCAATATCTAATTGATAAAGGAGTAAATAAGGACGATATTATTGCATTTACATTTACTAAAAGAGCAGCTAAAGAAATGCAATTTAGATTGAGTAAATATAATTTTAATAATATACATACATTTCATAGCTATTGCTATAGGATGCTACAAATTTATAAGGATGAATTAGGATTTCAAAAATTTGATAACATAAATTTAGTAACAGAGGATTATGAACTTCAAATAATAGATGAGATAATATCTGAATTAAAAATTAATTATAATCCTAAAACCTTAATGCAATTTATAACTAAAAGAAAGAACAATTTAGAATATCCATTTAAATCAGTTGAGGAAGCCTCAATCTTTAATCAGGTTTATTATAGATTTCAACAAAGATTAATGAGTCATGGTCAAATAGATTTTGATGATATGATAACTCTATTTGTTAATAACATTGATAATTTAAGTGATAATGATTATATCCTAGATTCATGTAAATATATACTAGTAGATGAATTCCAGGATACAAACCAAATACAGTTTGATTTAATAAAGAAGCTAGCATCAAAGCATAATAATTTATTCTGCGTTGGTGATACTAATCAATTAATTTATTCATTTAGATCATCAGATATAAAAATAATAAATGATTATATGAATGAAGCAGATGAAGTAATATATTTAAATAAGAATTATCGTTGTGCATCAAACATATTAGAATCATCTAATAACTTAATTAAGCATAATCATAATTTAAAAAATGATATCTATTCTGATATAGCACCAAAATTTAAGGTAACCTATCATGAGCTACCAGATACAAAATATCAAGCCTGGGATGTTGCTAATATAATTAATAACCTAATAACAAAAGGTAATTATAAGCCAAATGATATTGCAGTATTATTTAGAAATAACTACCAATCAACAGAAATAGAATATGAGCTTAAAAAGCAAAATATACCATATACAGCATATGGTAAATTAAAATTCTATAAATTTGAAGTAACAAGAAGAATGATAGCCTTATATCAATTCTTAGATAATCCTGAAGATTATATATTATTTAGACAAGCAGTTTTAATTGATCAAGTAGCATATGAAAAAATAGTATCAACTTATAAACAATCAAATACTAATTTATTAGATATTATCATTAATATGAATATAGAAAGACTATCTAATCAAGCATTTAAAATAAAAGAATTAATACAAAATATTAAATCCTATTCTAGAGCAACTCTATTTGAATATATGATGACTATATTATGTGATAAATATACAAATAAGCAATTAGAATATCTAAGAGCCTTAAAGGATATCATTGTTAATAGCGAATTAAAAACCACAAAAGAGATATTAGATAATTTGTTACTTGCTGAAGATGAACACATTAATGAAATGGGAGTTAATCTTATGACTATTCATAAAGCAAAAGGCCTAGAATTTAAATGTGTATTTATCATATCTATTAATGAAGGAATCATTCCTCCATCATTAAAAAAAGAATCAGATATAAAAGAGGAAAGAAGGATTTTATATGTTGCGATGACTAGAGCAAAAGAATATCTTTATTTATCATCTGCAGATTATCATATTATTAATGGAATGAGAAAGAGATTAAACCCAAGTATGTTTGTGAGTGAAATAAAATAAATATTTTACATGAATATTATATATATGTTATAATAGATTAAAATGGATTTGAAATATTTTAGCCTTGCCTTCTCCGAAAAAAGTCGGGGGGGGTAATATTTATTTTATTATATTATATCCCAATGGATCTAGGTGATAGGTCCATTTTTTACTTGAGAAAGAGGGAATATAATGAAAAAAATTATTAGTATTATTTCTACATTTGTAGCTTGTTTTGCATTTTTGTTTGTAATTGCATCATGTGATAATACAACTAATAATACAGATAATGGCAAGCAAGAAACTTCAAATGTTACTCCAACTAATCCAGATAATCCAGACGATCCTGGCAAAACAGATTCAACAACCCCTGATAACCCGGATAATCCTGGAACTAATGAAAATGTTTTTTATACAATAACATTTAAGGATTACGATGGAACAGTGCTTCAAACATCAAGTGTTAAAAAAGGAGAAACACCTGCTTATAATAAGTCTAATCCATCTAGGGAAAATGATGACAAGTATTCTTATACATTTAGTGGTTGGCAACCTACTCTTACTAGGGTAAGTGAAGATGCCGTTTATACTGCTACATATACAAGTCAATCATTGCCTTATTCTGTAACAATTAATTTAGATGGTGGAACAAGTAGTGCCACTAAACTTCAATTTAGAACAGACAAAATATCAAAGGATATGCTACCTTTTGATGTTAAGAAGAGTGGATATGCTTTTAGAGGATATGAACTAAATGGCGTTAAAGTATATGATGAAAATGGTAACGCTATAAATAGCTATCAACCATCAGACAATATGATATTTAAAGCCATATATGAAGAAGCGATAACATTAACAATTTATTACACATTATATAATTCAAAGACTGGTCAATTAATTGAAAAATATGAAACAAAACCAATTGATTTAGGAAATATATCAGAAACGAATACTTATAAATTCAACACATATGTAGATTTATTTGCAAAATTAAATGAAGGTTATACGTTTATTGGTTGGTATAATAATGGTCAAGTATTATCTAATGAAACTGATTATAAATATATGATGTGGAATGAAGATTTCACAATCGAGGCAAGATTTAAATATGCTTTATATGATTTAAATGTTTTTTCAAATAATACTGACTTAGGTCAAGTAATGATTAGAAATGGTAATAGCCAAACATTCTATGATGAAGAAACAAAAGAAGAACAGTACAAAGAATCTGTTACTATAGTTGCATACTCCAAAACAGATACTCGCTTCTTAGGATGGTATAATGAAAAGAATGAATTAGTTTCTACTAATGCTGTTTATACATTTAATATCTTAAATAAAGACTATACACTAGAGGCTAAGTGGAATTCATTTAATATAACTTATGATTTAGATGGTGGAATTAATAATTCTAATAATCTAAATGAATATAATGTTGATATGCAAAATATCATATTAAATAATCCAACTAAGGATGGATATACATTCCAAGGATGGGAATATGATGGTAAAGTTATAACTGAAATTAATACAGCTAATATTTGCCATATGAGATTAAAAGCATTATGGAGTGCAAATACAGATACAGCATATAAGGTTGAACATTATCTACAAAATCTAGATGATACTGATTATCCAACAACACCATATGAAGTTGATAATTTAACTGGTACAACAGACACATTAACAAATGGTAGTGTAAAAACATATGAAGGATTTACATCTCCATCAATTACACAAGTTAATATTAATGGTAATGGCAATACAGTTATTAAACTATATTACACTAGAAATAGTTATACTGTGACATTAAATAAAAATATAGATGGAGCTGGTACTGTTACAGGCGCTGGAACGTATAAATACGGGAAAGAAATAACAGTAGAAGCCGCAACTAACGACGGATATACATTTGTAGGTTGGTATAAAGATAATATAGAATATATAACTGATGCATCATTTGATTATACGATAGGTGCTGAAGCAGTGGCATTTGAAGCTCGATATACAGCTAATAAGTATACGATTAAAATTGATAATCAAGTAGAAGGAGTAACTATTTCTGGTATAACAAGCGGTAATCAATATGATTTTGGTAGTCAAATAGCATTGACTGCAACAAATATTCCTGAAGGGTGTACAATTAGATGGAGTAGAAGTGATGATGAAATATATTCAGGAAATAGATATACATTTAGTATTCCCGCTAAAGATTTAACAATTACCACTACTACTGTTAGTATTTATACAAGAGATGGCAATAAAATATATTTTGGTACATATCCACAAACTAATGTAGAAGCAACAAACGAAAATGGATTATCATCAATTGAATTTGATGATACATGGGTAAGCTATAATTATTATTTAGATGGTTTAATAGAAGATTATATGTATTATAAGGATATAGATATAGATAATAATGGTACATTTGATTATAGAGGAGTATATTTTACACAATATAGACCATATTATTCAGATGGTTCATCAACCGATAACACATATCAAGATAATAGTGGTTATAATCTAAGTCAAATTTATTGGTTCAGTTATGATCCAATTGAATGGAATATATTAAGTGAAGCTGATGGTAAAGCATTAATTATTGCGAATTTAATACTTGATTCACAAGATTATTATCCAAGTTCAAGTACATCATCATTTAGTCATAATGATGGTACAGGGTATGCGAATAATTATGAATTATCAAACATAAGAAAGTTCTTGAATGATAATTTCTATAATACAGCATTCAACGAGTTACAAAAGGTATTCATTGAAACCACAACAGTAGATAACAGTGCTGCAACAACTGCTAGTAGTCCAAATAATTACGCGTGTGATAATACAGAAGATAAATTATTCTTATTATCATATGTTGAGATAACAGAATACTTTACTACTGAGAAGGCAAGATATGCCAAAGGTAGTGATTATGCAAAATGCCAAGGTTTATATAACCCATCATCTTATATTGAGACTAGTTATTGGTGGATGCGTTCACCTTCTAATGGCAGTGCTTTCTACGCATGTGCTGTCGATCACGGTGGTAATTTAAACAGTCGTGATATTCGTTACACTTACTGTGGCGTTCGTCCAGCTTGTTGGATTACATTGTAACTAATAAGTTTAAGGATTATCAATTTAAAAAGTTGATAGTCCTTTTTCTTTTATCTCATAAAATTATATGTTAAAATATATAATGTTTTGTGAGGATTCATTATTATGGAAAATATTTTAAATTTAAAAACATATAATAAATATAAATCGTTAATAGATGATGGCCTTATCCTAGTACCGGATAATAATCTGACTGATGCTATTGATGAGATTAAGGCAGCCTATCGTTCAAAGCCAATGATGAAGCTAAATGAAACACATGAAGTAACATTAAAGGCTGGTAAAAAGGTAAGAATAACATCAAGAGGTTCACTACGTGATATTGAAATAGAAGGAGTAACCTATGATAAGGCAGAACAAGCAGCTTGCTCCATCTATGATCCATATAATGAATATTTTGATATCTATCATGAAATAAGACAAAACCTATTAGAATTCACATTCATTCCAATAATAGATCCTGAATATGATGATATAAGATATACAATATCAAAATATTCAAAAGGCTTAAGAAAATACTTTGACCCTCATAAAGTTGTTAAAGCAGTATACTCAATAGATAACATCTTATTCTATGTAAAAGATGATAAAGACGTATTACGAAAATATTATTATAGAATTGGTTCATTTGATTTAAATGATGTAATGGAATCAGTATGTAAAAAATTCACTCAGAAATATAATATGAATGCACCATTCTATCTGGCATTCTTTATACATGAGGAAGACCTACCATTTACCTTTGGCGCATGTAAAGAAGATTTCTACGCTTTAAAGGATATCTTAAACAGAATATCATTTAAAGGAACAACACCACTTAAATATCAAATATTCTCTACATTAAGAGATACAAACGTAAAAAGACTATACCAAAAAGAAGATATAGCCTTTAAGCATGCTATGAAATTAACAGATACTGAAATGGATGAAGTATGTAATTTGTTAGACATTGACGAAAGTGATTATGATACATTAATAGAAAAAGAATTATTACAAATTACAAATAAAAAAGGTAAACCAGTAACTCGTCAGCATATAGCAAAATATCTAAACATATTAGATAATGTATTAGAATTAAAATATTATGAAGCATCAAACCTTATGTGGAAGGTAAAGTACAATGATATACCAGACGAGATATAATACAAAGGTTTGTCAAAATCTTTTACAGGTATTCATCTATATGATGGACGAAAAAGAAATGACATACGAAATATTTTATGAATTAACTGGTGAGCCAAATAAATCATTTACTGTAGCGATGCAACAAATGAAAAAGATGTTAAAATCATTAAAGATGAATCTTATGCTATCTAAAGCTAAAGATATATCTGAAGAGGTTCAATATACGTCAAATTACTATGTATTAGTAAAAGGAGATGATCCTTATCATATTAATCCAAGGGGAGTAGACCCTAATGAATTAATATCTTATTCAATGGTTATAGCATATTGCTTACTAAAGGATAAGAAATATGTATCAACAAAAAGTCTATCATATTTCCTACCTAATTTTAATTCAGATATATTAAAGAATATGTTTGATAAAATGCTAGATTTAATAGCAGAAGATATTGAAAAAAACGAACTTAAATCTTATATGCTTTATGAAGAATAAAAAGATGCAACTCATTAACGAATTGCATCCTTTATTTGTCTAACAAGTAATCTATTTAATTCAATTTCTGTTATTTCATCATCTAATGCTCTAAGATCTTTATCTGTAACATCTTTTCTTTCAAATAAAGCTTCAGCCTTATTGATTCTAGTAAATTCTTCAAATATACCTAAAATATTATTTGATTTACCAACACCAATTAAAGAATTAATATCAATACATCTATGATTATTGTTATCAAAGTAGATGTATTTTTTTTCTTTTAATTCTCTATAATAATCATCTCTAATACCAAAGTAGAAGTTACCTTCTTTATATAATGCATAAATGCAATAACTTGAATTGCACAATAAATAATCTATGCTTACTTCAAAAAACTTTGAAAGTTTTCTTAATACTTCAGTAGACATATCTCTTTTTTCATTTTCGTAATGTGTTATTGAAACGGGATTTATATCTAACATTGGGCCTAGTGCTCTTACAGTTAGATTACGTTCGTCTCTTAATTCTTTTAATTTGTTCATAAAATCACCAACTTAATTATAAGGTAAGCAACTATGATAGTCAACAAAAAAGATAACAAATCATTTTCAAATTGATAACAAAATGTTATTGACTAACGTGCTAATAAATGATATATTTAGAATAGATAACAAAATGTTATCAAAAAAGGAGATTAGCATGAAAACAAAAGAACAAATAGATAAAGAATTTATAGAAGCATTTGGAGAAGAACAATTCAAAATTCTAGAAGCCATTAATGCATTAGATCCAATATCTAAAGAAGTGGCAGAATTTCTAGAGGTGCCTGAATTACCTATTGTCGTTGAACCAATACCTGAGGATTCTAGAATTTATTATAAAGAAGAATTCATAGTCCTTAGAAAAGATATTGCTTTAAACAAATTAGAAGCAATGAAATCAATAGTTCATGAGTATAGACATTATTATCAGTTCTTATGTATTAAGAATGAAAAATATGAAGAACCCCTATTAGAGCATTATGCTGAAGGCTTCCAATATATGATTGAGCATGGAAATAAGAATGATGGAACTGATGATTATTATTCTTTAATAATTGAAATAGATGCTTTTGCATTTCAAAAATATTTTTTAAAGGAAGTATATGGTATTGAAACACACTACCCAAATAAGGAATATGATAAAATTTTAGATAAATTTATTAAGAAATTTTACTAGATATTCGAAATTCCAGGATTTTTCCGGTTCTATGGTAAATTGCACCATTTATATTGAAATTGTAAATTTCAAGGAGGTGCTCAAAATGGCTAGATTAACCGCTGTAAAGAGAATAGAAAAGGAAAGAAATAATGTAATTACTGGACCAGAGCTTCCATGTGTAACAGATAAGAGTAAGGATATAGAGGAATGTAATGTTCCTATTGAATATATTGCTAATAAAATGCATATGAGTAAGGCAGTATTAAGACAAATGATTATTCATAATATGTTTTCCTTTGCTACTTATAGATTAATTGGTAAGAAAACAATATTCTATTGCTCTTCAAAGCTATTATATGAACAAAGAGGTATTATATATGATTGTAAATAATAATATTCAATTATATGAAGATAATAACAGAAAATCATCTTTTAAATTAGTTGCCAAAAAATACGAAATTGATTCAAAAGGGGATATATCAAACACTTATGAGCATATATCGTATTTTAATACTAAACACGAAGCTGAAATATATGCAAATAAGTATTATAGAAATTATAATCCAACACTTAAAATAAAGGATTTGTATGAAGGATTATTAAAGAAAAAATCTAATAGAGCTAAAGGGACATTAAAGGATTATGATTGTGCTTATAATAAGCTAAAAAAAATATCAAATCAGTATATAAACACTATTGAAGTATCTAAGCTAAATGATTTAATAAATTCCTTTGATTCATATTCAATAAGAAAAAGAGTAAAGATATTACTTGTTGCAATACTAAGATATGCATATCAACAAAAGCTAATAAATGAGGATTTATCAGAAGCTCTAATATTACAAAAATGTGAAAACAAAAACAAGCTATATACGAATCCATTTTCATTGCAGGAATTAAAGATATTAGCTATTAATGATTATGATGATATAACCTATGACATAATGTCTTTTATGATTCATACAGGAATTGGAATATATGATGCATTTAATTTAACAAGAGAGTGCATAGCAAAGGATTTATCTTATATATTGCTTGATGATGGCAAAGCAATTCAAACAGTAATAAAAACTGATGATACAGTAAAGAAAATATTAGAAAAGAATTTAAAATCTACTTATTTATTTGAAACTAAAAATAAGAAGCAATTTGAATATAGTGTATTTAGAAGATATTATTGGAATCCATATATGAAGCACTATAAATTAACAAATCACCAAATAAATGATTGCTATGCTACATATATAAAATATGAAAGGAAGGATAACATTATGATAGATATTAAGGATAATAAAGCAACCAAAGCATATGTTCATTATCGTGCTGATAGAGTTAAGAAGTATGCAGTTGAAATTAAAGTATTTGAGGGAAATACCTATAAAAGAAAGACTATAGCGAGCTATGAATTCAAATGGGAAGCTGAGGCTGCAGTTGAAGAATATAATGCTATGTCTTATGGTCTAGATAGATCAAAATACCAATTAACATTTAGTGATGTTTATTATGGACTAGTTAAGCATAGAGAACAAACTGGTAAGGCTAAGGATGCTAATTGTTATTTATATGCATTTAAAGCATTAGATTTTATGCATGATAAAACATTCTATAACATTACTAAAAATGACCTTCATGAAGCATTATATAAATGTAATAAAAATGGTCCTACAATTAAGGTAATTATAATTTTATTACATCAAATGTATACATATGCAATTGGTGAAAAAATAGTATCAACAGATGAATCAGCAAACATTGATTTAGGTAGACATTCTGAATTAATGAAAAATCCTAATAAGATAAGTAGAATTCCTTTTAGAGTATCTGAAATAAATGATGTCTTATCAGATGATTTAAATCCTGATATGAGAGATATATTTAAAGTATTGCTATATACAGGTATGAGAATAAATGAATTATTGACGTTAACTAAAGATGCAGTAGATATTAGAAATAATGTTTTAAAAGTAAAAGAAGAGTTTTCTAAAACAAAATCATCTAATCGTTTAATACCCATTCATCCAGATATCTTTGATATCATTAAAAAGAAATATAAAGAAGCATATTCACCAGATAGTAATCTTTTTTGCCAATTAAATGGTGAAGCATTTAAATACCATAATTTTTTAAAATCTTATTGGGGACCTTTTATGGAATATCATAATTTAGGCTCTCATAATCCACATGACACAAGACATACTTTTTCAACATTTTGGAAATACTGTGATTTAGATGAATTCTATGGAGAAATCATTTTAGGCCATTCAACTAAATCTACAGTAAGAGGTTTATATAAAACTCCTGATATTAGTTACTTATATAATGAATTATGTAATCTAAGATTTGATATTGAACCTGGAACTAAGAAAGAGAATGTAGTTGAAGAGATTAAAGAAGAAACAAATGATTTAGATGAATTTAAGAAAGCAAAGGAAGAAATGGAACGTTTAGGATTTAGTTCATTCCAAGAATATAATGAATATTTAGAATTTAAGAAAACGAGAATGCAAGGATAGACATTATGTTTGAAGAATTAATAAATGATTATTTAATATTATTTCCAAGTATTACAATAAATCAAATATCTAGATTTTTAAAAAAAGGATATGGCCTTAATGATTTATGTCCAATGAATATAGAATTACTTTATAAATGTAAGGATATAATTTCATTAAATTATAATAGAGCTTTAATGGAAAGACACTTTAAAAAGTGGAATGATGAAGAGTTGAAATCTCTTTATGTGGCACTCAATATAAGATTAAAAGAGGAAGGAACTAACGACTCCAGAGTATATTTGGTTGTTAATTCTGATATACAGGATTTCGATTCTTTAAATAAAACTCAAAAAGAAAAATTTGTAGTATATGCATTTTATTTGTTGTTTGTAGCATGCGAGACAAATAAATATAAAGAAAGAAATGTGAGGAGAAAAATGAAATCAAGAAATGCTGATTTAAAAGTAGAAGTTGTAATACCTGCTGCTACTAAGAGAGAATTAGAATTTACAAGTGAGATGATAGGAAAGGCATTTGCAGATGATATTATCAAATTTGTTAAAAATGGTGGTTCATTAAAAGATTTATGTGCTTTAAATGTTTATAGGGTAATTGAAGGAAAAAAATCTATTCCTTTAAATTTTGATAGAGATGAATTTAAAAAGAATATAAAGAATTATGATGATAGCAAGTTATTGGTGTTATATGATGAAGTAATTCTACAATTAGACGACAAGGAATTAACAGAATATAGATTATTCAAATTGCTTGGAATAGAAAACAGAAATTTTAATGAACTTACAAAAAAGCAAAAAAGAGAATATTTAGAGCATGCTTACTATTTATTAGCAGTAAAACATGCATCAAAAATAGCAAAAGAGCAAGACGAAAAATAGCGCCTTGCTTTTTAAAATTAGAAAAGAAACTCTTGAAAGTATGGTAAAATATTGCTATACTATAACGATATGATTAAGAGATAATCTTATGGGTTGGATTGGGCACGGAAGGAAACATTTTATGAAAGAATTTGAGTATGTATCAAAAAAAGAATATCAACCTGTTAAGAATGAATTGATTGAGTTGATAAAATTAGTTCAGGATGAAGTTAGAGATTATTTTACTTTTAGATTTGACTTCATTGGTAGTGTTAGCCGCAATATGGTAACGAGAGAAGTTAATGGTAATGTTGGATATGATTTTGATGTTAATATCAGAATCAATGATGACGAAAACAAATATAATGCGGCTGAAATAAAAAATATCCTTATGGATGGTTTTGACAAACATAGTAAGAAATTCAAATATGATTATTCTGAAGATAATAAAAGAGTTCTTACTATAAAAGTAAAAGATAAGAAGAATTCAAAAATATTACATAGCTGTGATTTCGCCGTAGTAAATGATTATACTGATGATGATGGCTATGAATGCCAGGAATATATTCATCATTATAAGAGTACTAATACATATCAATGGCAAGATCAACCAGATGGGTTCTATTTGTTACCAGAAAAAATTGAATGGATAAAAGCTAATGGATATTGGCAAGAAGTAAGAGATTCTTATCTAGATAGAAAAAATAGGAACACTGATCCCAATAAAAAATCTAGATCTATTTTTGCTGAAACAGTCGCGGCTGTATTCCATGATAATGGTGGAACGGAAGACGATTTATAATAAAGAAGTAGGAGGTATTTAACATGAGAATAAATTGTTTTAAGACAAATGAAAAATACCCCAAAATAACAACTTATCATATAGTGATGAATAATAAATCTATTTTGTTAGATTATGGTGTGGAACTAAAGAATAAAGATTTTATAAATAGTATTGATTATATATTTATATCTCATGAACATGGAGATCATGTAGGTGGTTTATTAAGTGAATATAAATTATTAAGCGATAACGTCAAAATATTTATGACTAATACGGTTAAAGAGATATTATCACATAGGACTGAAGTTGTATTTAGAGAATTCTTAGAAAAGCATGTCGTTACATTATGCTTTGATGAACCGATTAAAGAAGATGATATTAAAATTACATATTATCAAGCTGGTCACACTTTTGGTAGTGCTTGTATTTTTCTAGAAGGCGAATATTCTATGTTTTATACAGGGGATATTAATTATGCCACTTTTGATCATTTGTGTACGTATGATATTCCATATTCTTTAGAAACAGATTATTTAATTTTAGATGGAACATCATTATCAAAAGAAACAGAATTTAAAAAACTTAGTCTATCTCATTTGAAAAAAGATGCCCCTAAGTTTAAAAAGTATTACATTAATGCAACTCCTGATAAAGCAGTATTTATTGGTAAATATTTATCTCAAACATTTCCTGATATATATTATGAAGCTGATTTAAAAGATTATTTAGAAACTGTTATGAATGCTGGTTATGAACCCTTCTGTAACGATAAAATAGGATATGATAATGAAGAAAGATATAAAAACGAATCAGGTATTTATATTTCTTCAACATTATTTAGTGAATTTAACAAGAATTTTGTTCTAAGCTTGCATATATCATCTAATGATATTAAAGAGTTTCTCTATAAATTTAAAAGAGCGGATAATGTTTTAATAGGTCATTGCTATGGATTAGATGAAGAAGATGGATTTACTATCCTTAAGGAAGGAAGTAATGAAGTATGAAAAGTTTAATTTTAGTTGCATTGTTTGGTAAATGCAGGGCATATTTAGAGAAAAATGGTAAGCTTGAAGTATACGATGAGAATGCTGATTCAAAATGTTATTCTACGATTAAATTCAATGGACCTAATGGGATTAATATGTTGCCAGATGAAATACCATATTCTAAGGGTAATAGAACTCTAGATGATATATCCTATACATTTGGTGCTCCAACAATTCCATACATGGATATAGGAATAAGGCTAGCTCAAAAACTTGGCAAAGAAATAGATGCCGTATATTTTATATCTGAAAAAACAAATTCAACCGAGTATGATACGCATATTAAACAAATGTTTAAAAATGAATGCAATAGAGATATTTATAAAGGTACAGTTGGATTTATGGAAATAATTCATTCTATTGGAATGGTATATTCAATAAAAGAAAAAAAGAGCATTCAAATTTTATCTCCTATTATTGCATATATTACAACTCCTGATATTAAGCATAAGGCTATTGATTCATCTATTGCTCCAGGTATTGTTCTTAATGAAAACTTTTGTGACGCTGCACTACTTGATGAGTTTAAGAAGATGTTTTCAAGTTATCTTACTTTATTCGATGAAAAAAAGAATTTGACAATCTTGAGAGGAATGTATTTGGCTGGCTTCTATGGATATATTTACGAAAATAAAGAAGATGATGTTGAAAATATATATCAAGATAGAAGAATAAAACTACCATTTAAAGAAATAAAAAGATTTATTGAAGAAGTTCATATACCACATTACAAAAAATTATTTAATGCTAATGATGTGTTATATTCAGTAAATATCCCTAAATTTAAAGAATTATTTAGTGATATAAATCTTGATGATAAATTTGTTGTTTCTCAGGATGATTTTATATTATATGCAAAGATGCTTTTGGATTTTAATAATGATATTAGTATTAAAGCTTATAGACTTAAATCATCAGATTTTATTTGCATTTTTGGTAAAAGTATTTATGGAAGAAAATCATCAGAATTTTATGATAAGCAAATGAAGTTTGTTAGTAAGGCAATCAAAGATAATAGAAAACTTGATTAGGCAAGATTATGAATAATCTTGTCTTTTCTTTAATGTTTAAAAGTGTAAAAAAGTGTAAAAATATATTTACAAGTTTTACAAACTATTGTATATTTCAATTAGTAGGAGGTGGTAAAATGCCTATAACAGATTATATGACAGTAACAGAACTTGCAAGATTAACACATAAGAGTAGACCGTCAATTTATAAATATGTGGAAAGCTATGAACAAAATAATTATGATGATATTCCATATAGCATCATAGAATTATTTAAAATGATTGAATCAGGTAATTCTAAGCAAGCAATTCTATATTACTGTAATAAGAAATTTGGCAACACCCAGGATAATTCAATTCAAGAAATAATAAATTTATTAAATGATAATAAAGACAAGATTGACATGAATAAGATTAAACAATTGATAGAGGAGGAAATTAAAAATGGCTAATGAAGTAACAATTGTAGTAAAAGAATTAGATATTATTAAAAGTATCCAATATTTTAGATTAAAGCGTGAAAAAGAATTATTAGAACGTGATAAAACAACTGCTGATAATAATGTAAAAGATGGCACTAAATGGTATAATGTAATTACAAATACTAAGAATGTTATTAACAATAAAAAGTCAGAGAAGAAATCAAATCAATTAGAAGATATTGATTCATGTATTTCTAAATTTGAAAAAGATAATTCTGAATACCATTATAATTTATGGTTTGATAATACTTTATCTAGATATATAGATGATTTATATAAAGAAGATAAATATGGGTTACAAAAAATAATGTTAGGAATATCTATAGCTTTAGATGATTCACGTAATTATTTATATGAAGATGAAGAATACCAGGATATTTCTAAATTGTTATTTGGCAATCTAACAAAAATGAATGAAATTAAGAAGACATTAAAAGAAAACTATGTTGGAATAGCTAGTAAGAATTTATCTAACTTGCAAAAAGGTGTTTTAATTGGCCTTGGTGTTGGTGGATTAGTTTTAGCTTGTACATTACCTGTGATGATAGCAGGAGGTGCAGCAGTATCAGCAGCAACTACAACTGCAGGTTTAGCAGCAATAGGCTTTGGTGATATGCAAATTGGTATTGGTATGGCAGCATTATTCGGCCTTATTGGTGGTACTGCATTAGTTGGAGCAGGTTATGCAACAATTAAAGCTAGTAACATAATAGATGCTAAAAAAGCATTTAGAAAACTTAATTGTGATGAAGCTGCTTTATTATTATCTGTAAAAGCTTTATTAATTTCAGAAGCTAAGAAGGTAATGTCAAAAGAAGACTTTAAAGAATATTTAAGTGAGCTTTTAGAAGCAATTGATACTTTAAAATCTGATACAGAATACATGCTATATGTTGAAAATAAAGATATTAATACAAATAAAGATAAAATCGATATTTTCTATAAGTGGAATAAGAGATTAAATAAGATATTTGATTTATAGAATAGTGGTGGTTGTATGTTCTTATCAAGGAAAGAAATTGAGGATGAATGTCAAAAATTTTATGATGATCTAAAAAATAATCAATATAATTCTAATAATGTCTTACAAATGATTTATGAGAGCACTAGGCCAATTAATGAAAAACTATATTACATTATTTTAGATATGGATAGAGAAATTGGAACTGGATTACTAAAATGGAGTCCTAAGCTTTTATATTGGGGATTGCTACCATATGAAAGAGAAGTATTGCAAAATATTTGTAATAAAGCTACTGAAGATACAATGCTAGAAGTATTTTATGAAGCTTATGATTCATATTTCAAAATGTTTTTAGATAATAATTTAAAATATGATGAAATTAAAGATGAGTTAAGAGAATCTGCTGTTTCTAATGAAATATCTAGAATAAGAGAAGGATTAATTCGATATTATTTTTCTAAGAAATATTTTGTGGATTTAGATAAAAATATTAGAGCGAACAGAGATAAGAGTTTGCCTAAACCATCTATTTGCTCATTACTTTGGGAAATAGTAAAGAATATTAATTTTCAAATAAAAAATTGGTATTCTAACAAAAGTATAAAAAAATCGACATATTATTTTGAATTATCTCAAGAAGAGTTTGATGAATTATATGGTATTTGTATTAAGGGAAACAATTTAGGAATAGTATTGTATTTGGGGAATAATCCTGAAAATGGAATTGCTCATTTAAATGAAGAACAAATTAATCTTATAGCCAATATTGGTAAAGAGGCATTAAACAGATATTTGGATATTTTAGAGACTAAGAATAATGAATATAAGAAGATGGAAACTGAATTCTTAAACAAGATGAATGAATTTGGTAAGAAGCATGATATGTCTGAAAGAGAACTTGTTATTTTTGCAGATAGTGCTTTAAAAATGGGATATAACGTTGCTGATATAAATAGTCAAGAAGAGTTGGATGAGGTTTATAAAAAAGTTTATCCAGAAGCATAGTTAATATGTGATATAATTAATTCATAAATAAAAAAGGTGATTAAATATGAGTGTCGAATTAGAAGGAATAGTATTGGCGACATCTAGAAAACTTAATGGTTATTGTGTTGTTTTGTTAGAAACATCATCAAAGAGATTTTATAGAATTGTATCTGATAGCCCATTTAGAAATGGCGGAGAATTATCAGAAACTGAGATTACAACAGCTGATGGAAAAAGAATTGAAAACCTTGATGTTGTTAAATTATATGTGAAATCAAAAAATCCAGTTAATGATATGTATCAACACGAAAATATTATTTTAGATGATACAAAAAAATTTATATATTTGAATCATATAGATAAAAATGATCTTGTACAAATATTTGGTGATAAGAATTTAAATTTTCCAACTCAAATATTTATTAATGAATGGTCTTCAATGACTGCTACTGAAGCTCGAAATTGTGGAACATCATTTATGTTGTTAAAAGTATTTGGATTGAAATTTTATGTTGAGCAAAATTCTAAAGGTGAACCTAGTTGTAAATGTTCTTTCAAATATAATGGAATTGAATATACAGGTATGAATGTCACAATTAGTGCTACAAAAGAAGATGACATAAGAAAGTATGCTGGTAAGCATTATCCTAACGGTCTAGTATGTTTTAGTTTTGGTGCACCATATTTGACACAAGGAAACAAAGAACCTAAGTGTTTCAAATTTATGTGTTCATTTTTAGGTTATTGGAGTTATTACGGAAAGTAGGAGGGCATTATGTCTAATTTATTTACAATCGGATATGCTAATAAACGCATAGATGATTTTATAAAAATATTAAAACTTAATAATATAAATTGCATTGTAGATGTTAGAACGATGCCATTTTCCAAACAATATCCAGATTATAATGAAAACAATCTAGCTAAAACATTAAAAGAATCTAATATTACATATATGTCTTTTAAAAATGAATTTGGAGCAAGACGTATAGAAAATGAAGTATATCAAAAAATTGATTTATATGATGATTCTTTTGTGGATGTAGTTATATTTGAAAAAGTATATAACTTAGAGATATTTAAGAAGGGCTATAATAGAGTTGAAACTGGTTTAGAAAAAGGATTTAATATTGCGTTTTTATGTTCTGAAAAATATGCATATGATTGTCATAGATGTATTATGGTTGCAGAATATTTTTATAGAAATGGATATGAAATAAATCATATAGTTGATGATAAGAATACAATAATGCATAAAGATATAGAAAGGTATCTAGAAGATTATTTTAAAGATGCAAAATCAAAATTTGTTAAGTTACATGCAAATGAATTACAAGAATTAACATATGGTGGTGGATTATTTCAAGCACAGGTTAGTGATCATATTATTTATTGGAATGATTTTTTTGCAAAGTACACTAGAGAAAAAGGATTTTATTTAAGAAATCTTGAAATAGGTTATAAGAAAGGAAATGAAGAAAATGACTAATATTTATACAATTGGTTTTACAAAAAAAGATGCCAAAACTTTCTTTAATTTAATTAGGGATAATGGAATTACATTAGTTGTTGATGTAAGATTAAATAATACTTCTCAACTAGCTGGTTTTTCAAAATATCCTGATATCAAGTATTTCCTAGCTAAGTGTTCTAAATGCTATTATAAATCTGATAAAAATTTTTCGCCTTCAGAAACGACATTAAATGATTATAAAAAGAAAGTAATTGATTGGAATGAATATGTAAAACAGTTTAATGAAACTATGGATAGAAGAAAAATTAAAGACTACATAAAAGAAAAATATACAGATATATTAGGCAAAGAGACAATTTGTTTTTTATGTAGTGAAGAAACGCCTGAATATTGTCATAGAAGATTAATAGCTGAAATCTTCGCTGAATTATTTGATTTGAATATAGTTCATTTAGTGTAGGTGATATTAATGCAATTTTTAGTATTAGCTGAATCATATAAATTTGATGGATTGTGCATAGCTGGAATTGATTATGATACAAAGGAATATGTTAGAATTGGACATATGCATAATAATGAATGTAAGTCTATTCATTTAGATGAAATTTTACTTAACGAGAATGAATATGTTGGGTTGCTAGATGTTGTAGATATCACTGTTGAGAAGATGAATCCAAATGGATGTCATACAGAAGATTATAATCTTATTTCATTCAATAGAATAATAAAATCAATAGACATAAAAGAATTAGAAGAAATATATTCTTCAATGGAACATAAGAATTTTATTTTTTTAAATAATTATTATAAGTTAAAACCAAGTGAAGGAAATACATATGACAAATCACTTATTCTTTGCAAGGTATCAGGATTTGAGATTGATTATGTTTTATCAGCAAACGGTAAAAGTAAACCAGTAGCTAGCTTTATTTATAATAATAGGTATTATTCAAATATGACTATTACAGATATGATTGCATGTGGATATCCTTTTAAAACTGGCAAAAAGACTGTAAAAGGAGCTAATGCTTTTATTATGGTAAGCTTACCAAATGATGATTGGCCTAAAGAACATGGGTATTTTAAATATGTTTCAGGTATTATTTTAATCGACAAAGAGTATTCAGATTATGAATCCGATTTACAATCATTATTTAAATAAGGGGGAATATAATTGAATTTAAAAAAAGAGTTATCACAAAAACTTTATAACACATTTGAAAAAAATAATTTGCTTCCACTTGTAGAAGCAATAACTAATATAAATAATTTTATTTCTGTAGATGTATATGATATAGAAGTATTTGAAAATTATAGATATATGGAAAGATTAAATTTTAATAATCATGATGAGATACCTTATTTGAAAGGTAAAGCAGATAAATTATTAATATGTTTTAATATTCCAACAACAACTACATTAGGTGAAATAGCTAATTTTGTAGAATATATATCTATAAGATTTGATATTAAAGAACTTGTATACGGAACTAATATTGATCCATCACTTTCTAAAGGTGAGATTGTTGCTAACTGCTTAATATTTAAGGAATACAGTTTTAAAGATAAGCTTCCTAAGAAGTTCTTTAAGGATTTAATAAAATGTAATTTCATTGATAAACTAGAAGAAATTACATCGTTACCTGGTCTTATTAATATAGATATAGATGATATAGCAGCCGTATCAAATGATGAAATAGTTGGTTCTATTTCACAAATAATGAATAGTGCTGATGATGAATACATTATTAATTGTATTAGCGATAAGACACCTAACTTTTCTATTTTTGATATTTCATCTGACAATAATTTAAGTCTAAATGTAGTTAATAAACTAATTGATAAGCTTAGATCATTATTTAATGATATTCATATTGTCTTTGGAACAAGAATTAATATTGATGGCTCAGATAAGTTAGAAGTAAATGTTTTATTGTTACACGTTGACGAAAGTAAGCTATCTAAATCTAATAAAGAAGAACTAATAGAGATGGAAGCTAAGAGTAACAAAGTTCATGAACAAAACATGAAGACATTTAAAGATGAGCTTGAACTTCTATATAATGTTGCTTTATATTGTGTAAATAATCCAATTACAGTAAATGGTATTCAAAATGAATTTGGATTAGGATTCAATAGAACTACATATATTCTTGATAGATTAGAAAAACTAGAAATCATTAGTATTAAATTAGGAACAAAACCTAGAGAAATTTTAATCACTGATAAGGATGAAATTAAGAGAAGAATTGATGCATTAAAGCAAGAATAAAAAGCAAGACGTGCACCACAATTCTCTCTTGCATAATAGTGTGGGCAAAAGTGGTAAATGGCTTAGCTAAGCCAGAAATTATAAGTTAACTTTTTAAAATCCGGTCTAAAAAAAGCCCATGACATTCAAAAAAATGCATAAAATGGCTGTTTTTTGGTGTCCGGAAGGTGTCCGGAGAGATGAAAAAATGGCTTAACAGAGCCGTTTTTACGATTAGTTAACTTATCTAAGCGTTAATTGTTTGATTATATTAAGTGTAATTGTTACAATAAAGCGAGACTTCTCACCTCGCTTTTTTTGTTGTAGTTAAGCCGTTTTTTGAAATTTTGACAAAAATTTTATCAAACTTTTAAAAAAGCAAGATTTTAATAAAAAGAATATATTTATTCTTAAAATATTCACTGAATTTTTATATTGATTGGTGTAATACTAAAAATGAATATATGGCTTAGTTGAGCCATTTATTTGTAATCTAAAAAGCAATGTTTTATTATATAATTTGTAGAAGTCTTATATATTATTCACATAATTATGTACTAAAACTAAAAAATTACTAAATTTTGTGTGGTCAAAAATAAGTGGTATAGCACGTCTTGCTAATTTTAGACCATCTATTTCTTATAATTTTTTATCAAAAATATTTTGTTGAAATTGGTAAGATTAGGTGTTATTATCAAAGAGCCGTGATTATACGGAACATTTGAACAGGAGATAATAAGCGATGTTTTTAAAACGTTCGGAGGAAACGATGAACGATTAGTATGAAGGAGGAGCTCCAATGGAGTTCTTGATTATCTTTGTGATTATGTTATACATAATTTACAAGGACAATCAGAATAATTCTTCAAAGAAGTAATTATTCTAACCTTTATACATCGCTAACGTTTCCACAAATGAGAAAAAGGGAAGATTGCCGTCTTCCCTTTTTCGTTTAACCTTTATACATCGTTTATTGTCTTTCGACATCTATATTATAACAAATTTATTTTTTTTGTAAAGATTTTACTGGTATATTATTGTCTTACTAAATTTAAGGAGGACAATAATAATGAATTTAGAGAAAAGAATTAAACTTCACAATAATCTTAAAACTAAAAAGTATGAGCTATTAATTAAAGCCTATGCTTTAAGTGGTAATATTATTGTAAAGAAGGAAATATCATTGGGATATTTTAAAAGTAAGTCGGAAACCGATAAATATGTTAGATTACATATTAACGAGCTATTATTTAAGTTTTCTGATGCTTTTAATCTTGTTTTAGGGCTCAAACAAAATAAAACAAATGATTATATTAATGATTTAAAATTTGGATATAGTAAAATACCATCATTACATAATAAATGTATATTTGATATTAAATTAGATCATTTAATTAAATGCTTAGGCGATATTGTGAGTAAATCTAATAGAAAGAAAGCAAGATTAGTAATATCACTAATATATAAATTACTATTTAATAGTAATATTATTAAACAAGATTTAAGTAAATTAATTTATGTTGCAAATTCTATTAATAGCCTTAAATATAATGATAATCCTTTTTCAAAATACGAGCTTGATATATTAGAAAAGAATGAATCAAACAATTATGGATATCATATCATTAAATTTATGATTAATACTGGCATTGGTATTTATAATACATTAAACTTAAAAACATCACAAATTGATTTAAATAAAAAGATATTGTTATTTAATAAATATTCAGTTGCTAAAAAAGTGTCATTAAATGATATAGCTTTAGCTATTGTAATAAAATATTATGATTTAAATAAAGAATATTTATTTAATAATCATTTAGGTAAAGTATTAGAATATACTGTATTTCAAAGATTTTATTTTAATAAATTAATGAAAAAATATTCATTTATTCATACACCAAATGATTGTTATAAAACATATTTGTTTTTAACTGGTAGCGTAGAAATAAAAGATAGAAAAAGAAGAAAAAATGGTGCTGGTACTATAAAAGTATATAATGACGGTAGAGAAAAGAAATATATGGTTTTAGCATCAATTTATAAAGATGGAGAAATAAAACAAGTATCTATAGGCTCTTATAAATATAAATATGAAGCAGAAGCTAAATCGAAAGAATTATTAGAAAACAAAAATCATATTGATAAATCTAAATATGCATATACATTTAAGGATGTATATTTTTTGTTTTTAGAGAATAAGAAAATTCAAGGTGTAAGTAAAAATCCTGAAAAAGCTTATAAATATGCATTTAAAGCAGTTAGTTTTATTCATAATATAATATTTGCAAAACTTACACATAGAGATTTATATAAAGCATTAGAAAAATCAGGTAAGAATTATCCAACACTAAAGATTATTATAATTTTATTTCATGGAATGTATAGATATGCAATTGAAGAAGGAATTACATATAAGGATGAAAGTAATAATATAAGAATAGGTAAATATAGTCCTTTATATAAGAATCCTAATTCGATTGAACGTAAAGTTTTTACTGGAGAAGAAATACAAAAAATATTTAATGATGACATAAATATTGAAATGAAAAATATATTTAAGGTTTTAATTTATACAGGTATGAGAATTAATGAATTTATTTCATTAACTAAGGATGCAATAAATTTAGATAATAAAACAATTTATATAAAAAAAGAATATTCTAAAACAGATAATAGTAATAGATATATACCAATCCATCCAGATATATTTGATATAATTAAGAATAAATATAATGAATGTATTTATGATGACGAACCATTGTTTAAAAATAATAAAGGAAATATTTTATCATATAGATGCTTTAGAGATACATATTGGATTTCTTATATGAATTATTTTGGTTTCAAACATACACCACACGATACTAGGTATACATTTAAAACATTTTGCGGGTATTCTAATATAAGAGAAAGAGATGTAGAAATAATAATGGGTCATAGTGTTAATGGTGATGTTAGTAAATTATATGATCAGCCTGAAATGTTACATAGATATAAAGAATTATGTAAATTAAAATTCAATATAGATTTTAATATAGACAATGATTGAAGTTTTTTATTCTTACGGTCTAAAAATGTAAGGTGAGTTTCGGATAAATTTGATATTTACTAAATATAAAGTGTGGTCACAATTTTTATTATAATAGTATGACTATAAATATCATATTTATTAAATAAAATAAATGTATATGATAAAACCTAATTAATAAAGTAAAAATATAAATAAATCATATTTGTTTAAATCAAGTTGTATTACACTTGGATGATTTATTATATCCTATATGTCACATGTTTGTCCCATCTAGTGTGATAGAATTATGTTGTATAAATCCTAAAAGGATAATATATGGAGGAATATATGAAACGCAAAATTTCGTTTTTATTTTTATTTGTGACATTGATTTTGGTTATATCTTCATTTTTTGTTGAAGCTCAAGCTAGTGATGTGTTTGTTTCATATTCAGTTCATCAATCAACTGTTGGTTGGAAGAATTATGTAAAGGATGGCGAGCTTGCAGGAAGCATAAATGAATCTAAAGCAATAGAAGCTATTAAAATAAA
>JAFSWG010000036.1 GCA_017444645.1 Acholeplasmatales bacterium
ATAGCCATCATTATATTGCATAGCTATTTCAATATCTATTTTTCTTACTACTTCATTTCCATCACTATTAAGTTCTTTATATGAACCAATATTATTACAATAAACAATATTAGGGTTAACAACTGTTTTACCAGTATTTAAGAATTGAACATATTCTTTTACACCACCATCATAATGATATGTATTAGATACCTCATTATTAGGATCTCTCTTATCATTTACTGTAATTGTTAAGATACTATTTAAGAAAGCAGTTTGTTGCATTCTCTTTCTAATAGTTTCATAATCAAATTCTAATGTATCATGGAAAATTTCATAATCTGGCTTAAATGTTACAATAGTACCTGTATGAGTTGATGTATCATGTTCTAATAAATCACCAATTACTTTACCACGTTCAAATCTTTCAGTATATTGTTTTCCATTTCTTAAAACAGTAACCTCTAGCCATTCAGATAAAGCATTAACAACAGATGCACCTACACCATGTAGACCACCTGATACTTTATATGCACTTTCTCCATTTTCGTCATCGAATTTACCACCTGCATGTAATACAGTGAAAATTGCTTCTAGAGCTGGACGTTTTGTTTCAGGGTGTAAATCAACTGGCATACCACGACCATCATCTGTTACACTAATAATATTATCTGGTAATATTTCTACAATAATATGCTTAGCATAGCCAGCTAATGCTTCATCAACTGAGTTATCTACAATCTCCCATACTAAGTGATGTAAGCCTACTACACCAGTAGAACCGATGTACATACCAGGACGCTCTCTAACAGGCTCTAATCCCTTTAAAATCTTAATTTTACCTGAATCATAACCTGAAGCATCTGGATTACCTGAAGTCATTTCATCTACTTCAGTTTCTGCTTCAATTTTAATTTCCTTTTCCATTGACCTTCTCCTTATTATTTTCTATTCTTAATACTAACGCATCTTTTAATATTTCGTCTGGAATATCTAAAATAGATGTAGTAGTAATAAAAGCTTGTTTAGACTTTTTTACATATTCTGTTAGTTTTCTTATTTTTTCTTTATCTAATGATTGGAAAACATCATCTAATAACAAAATAGGTTCTTCATTAAATTTTGTTTTAATATATTCTTTTAAAGCTAATTTAATTGCAATACATATTAAATGTTTTTGACCATTAGATGCATAAATGCTTGCATCTTTATCATTTAGAAGAATTTTAAAATCATCTCTATGAATACCAATATTAGTAGTCTTAGTTAATAAATCCCTCTCTAGTTTTTGATAAAAACTTTTTTTAATATCATTTGGATTATAACTAGATTCATATTCTAATCTTATATTATCTAATCCTAAATTCATGGATATATCAATTAATAATTCATTCATGGAATTAATAAAATCAATTCTCTTTTTATAAACAACTAATAAATTATTAATTAATTCATCTGTAATAACATTAATAATTGTTTTATCAACAGATTTTGATTTTAATGCTTCATTTCTCTCATTTAAAAGCTTTTTATAATTAGATAAATATCTTAAGCACTCTTTATCAACTAAAGATATCTCTAAATCTAAAAATCTTCTTCTTATTGATTTTGTCCCATCTATTAAATTTAAATCATATGGTGAAAATAATACTAATCTTAAATCACCTATAAAATCTGATACTCTTTTACATTGAGCCTTATTAATAAAATAACTTTTTGTATCCTTTGATATAAAAACTCTATATTTTTTTTCATCATTAATTTCAACTGAGGCATAATCATAACCATCTTTGATAATATTTGTTACATCATTATCACGATGACTCTTAGAGGTTCCACATAAATATATTCCTTCAAGAATTGAAGTCTTACCAACGGCATTCTTACCTGAAAAAATAATTAATGAATTATTAGTTTTAAAAAATATATCTTCAAATAATCTAAAGTTTTTTAATTTAATTTCAGTTATCATTTTTCAATAATAAATTCTTGATCTAAAACTTTAACTTTATCATTAGGATAAAGCTTTCTACCTCTTCTTTGTTCTAACTCTCCATTAACATAAACTTCATTATCTGCTAAAAAATATTTGGCTTGTCCACCAGATGAAATAATACTTTCCATTTTAAGTAGCATTTGAAGTTCTATATATTCAGTTGAAATTTTAATAGGCTTCATAAAAAATACCCTCTTTCTATATGATTATATCATATAGATATAGCGTTTTCAATTAAAATAACATAAAATTGGCTCTATTTTTATGTTTTTTTTATATTTAGTAGATTATTACCTAAAAATAAAAAAACGCCATAAATGGCATTTTTAATATATTTTAATTGATTTTAATTTTATAGGTAGTATTTCATCGTATTATAAATCCAATATCTGAAAATAGATTTTTGATATTTTTCTTCATACTTTTTTAGCTTTTTATATAATGGTAAACCATCTGAAACATCATGCCAAATATCTATATAAATATAATCATAATGTTCATTTAAATTATCTAAAAAGCTAAATGCATCACAATTTATTATCTTAATTTTTTCTTTATTATTAAAATGTGGCAAAATAATATCTTTAGCCAAATTAATAATATCCTGATTATTATCAATTACAGTTATAGATTTAACATCTTCTTTTAATGAAATCATATATGGAAAATATAACATTCCAACTCCTATGACTAATACATTCCCAAAAGAATCATTGATATCATTTTTCATTGTATTTATTTCATTTGGAGTAATTGACATCCATAATCTATTATTTTCATAAATTGCTGGATAATAAAATGGTCTTTTAAAATAACCAATTTGAGGTAATATTTCATTATCTATTTCTTTAAAATCATCCATTACAAATAATTCATATGGATCATATTTATCAGTTTTAAATTGACAATTATTATATTTTTTATTAGGTAATTTAATATTTTTGTAATAAGGATTATCCATATAATCATTATTATTTAATTCATTTAATATTTTTAAATAATCATAATCATATTCTAAATATTCCTTTAATAAATAATTAATTGCAACAACCTCAGGTATATCACCTTTAGCAACCTTTTTAACTTGATTAATATTTATACATTTAGAATTATTATTAAGATAATAACTAAGCTTTTCTAATAATATTTGATTCATAATTAAAACTTATAAATATCACTATATTTTTTATATAAATAATCTAAGAAATCCTTAGCATTTAATGAATTATTAGTAATATTTTTAATCCATTCCTTTGGCGTTAAATGATTTGCATCTTTAAATATATTATTTATCATCCAATTATTAATTGTTTTAAAATCTCCATTTAAAATACAATTATTAAAATCGATGTCTTCTTTCATTTTTTTAACATACATAGCATTATATGCATTACCTAAGGCATAGCTTGGAAAATAACCAAATCCACCTGACCAATGCACATCCTGTAATACACCTTCACTATCATCCTTAGGAGTAACACCTAAATATTTATAATATAACTCATTCCACTTAGCTGGTACTTCATCTAATGTAATTTCATCATTAGATATCATACGTTCCATTTCATATCTAATTATTATATGAAGTCCATATGTTACTTCATCTGCCTCTGTTCTAATTAAGCTTGGTTTTACAATATTAATTGCTTCATATAATTCTTGTTCAGTAATATCTTTAAATTCATCAAATACTTCAATAAATTTAGGATAAATTAAATGAGTATATTCTTTACTTCTACCTATAACATTTTCATAAAATCTAGATACAGATTCATGCATACCATTAGTAATATAATCATTGATAAAATGATTATGATCCTCTTCTGGTTCATTTTGCATAAATATTGCATGACCACCTTCATGTATTACTGAATAAATATTAGATAATACATTATCTTCAAAATAATGTGTTGTTACTCTTGAATCATATCTAGATATTTCAGATGTAAATGGATGTTCAGTAGTAGATAAAACTCCTCTATTTAAATTAAATCCATTTAATTCTAATAAATATTTAGAAAATTGTTCCTGCTTATAAATAGCTACTTTTCTATTTAAAAAATCATCTCTAATAATATGCTTAGATGATTTAATTTTGTTAATTAAATCGATTAAGCCAACCTTTAAATCATTAAAAAACTTATCTAAATCTTCTTGTAAAACACCTTTTTCACAATCATTTAATAAATTATCATAAACGTTTAAAAATTTATTATCTCTTAGATTAATTTCTTCTCTTTGAATATTAATTACATCATTAAAGCTATCTTTAAATAGATTATAATCTTTTGCTTCCTTAGCTTTTAACCAATTAATATAAGATTTAGAATAAATTTGATTTCTTTTTAAATCAAATTCAGGTGTAATATTTTTATTTTTTGAATATGATTCATATAATTTTTCGATTAATAATTTATCATAATAATCTAAATTATCTTTTTCTTTATTTAAATCAATAACTAAATTATTAACATGATCATTATTTATAATTTTAAACAATTCGTTAGAAAAATAATTCATTGTATTATTTTCATCTTCTAATGCATCCTTAGGCGCAATTGTTTCTACATCAAAATATAAAATATTAATTGCATGTTTATAAAAATTAGCTTTATTTAATATTTCTTTTAATTCAATTAATTTATTATTCATCTTTTATTCCTCCATTAACATTAAAAAAAGCCCAATGGGCTTTTATTAGTTTTCCATTCTTACTGGTAAAATTAATTCAGTTAGATTAGCATCATTATCTCCTCTAATAATAAATGGTCTAACTTCACCAGATAAATTTAAAGATATTTCAGTAGACATTAAACTCTTTAATGAATCTAATAAATATCTAGAACTAAATCCAATTGTAATAGGATTAGATGCTTCAATAGATGTTGGAATTAATTCTTCTTTAGCATCTCCTAGTGTTGAATTATTAGTTGATATTTCAATAATACGATCTTTCTTAATTGATAATTTAATAATACTATAAGTAATCTCCTTATCCTTAGCACTATCTCTAGGAGAAAGTAATGATACTCTTTCTACTGCAGCTGCTAATTCATCTTTATTAAACTTTAAAATAATTGGAAATTCTTGTGGTATTAATCTAGATGTTTCAGGATAGTTACCATCTAATAATCTTGTTTGGAAACAAATATTTTTAAAAGTAACTAACATCTTATTAATTGAAAAATAAATATTAATATTATCTCCATAATTATCAATTGATTTTGATAATTCATCTAATGACTTAGCTGGAATAGTAATATTAAAGTCTTTATATTCTGGTATTGAAATAATTTTTTGTGATAATCTAAATGAATCTGTTGCTGTAATAACAAGCTTTCCATTAGAATGATTAAAATTAACACCAGTTAAAATTGGTTTCTTTTCAGTTTGTGCTGTTGCGAATACTGTTTCTCTAACAATTGTTTTAATAGTATCAGCTGCTAAAACTAGAGGATTTTCTTGAGATACAAAATCCATCTTTGGATAATCAAGTGGATCCATGATATATAATTTGTATTCACCTCTATCAGCCTTAATAATTAAAATTTTATCTTCTGAAATATATAAACTTACTTTTTTTGAATTAATTTTTCTAATAATATCAATAAAGAATCTGCCAGGTACTACTGTTTGTCCTGCTTCAACTATTTGTAATGATGCATCATTTATTGTTACTTCAACTGAAATATCAGTATTTGAAGATGTCATAAATAAATCTGTATCTGTTGCATATAATTTAATACCAGTTAAAATTGGCATTGGAGATTTAACAGGTAAACCTCTTGAGATTGTGTTTAAATTTTCAAGTAAGACTTCTCTATCAATTGTTAGATTCATAATTTCCTCCAAAAAAATTAAATAATATTTTCTAATAAATATAATAATAAATGTGGGTTTGTGGATAAGTCCTAAAAACGTTGATTTATACGCATATTATTATATCATAATAATTGTGGAAAATAAAGAATTATCCACATCATATTAAACTTTTTTAAGCACTGCATCTACAGCCATTTTTAGCTCTTCATTAGTTTTAATATCTTCACTAATTTTTGTACATCCTGATAAAATAGTTGTATGATCTCTACCATTTAAAATATTACCAATTTTCTTATAAGTTAAATTATATCTTGTCTTTAAAATATACATTGCAATTTGACGTGGTAATGTATATTTAGCATTTCTAGATGATCCTAAAATATCAGCTACAGTAATTGAATACATACTTGCGATTACACTTAATACATCATCATAATTTGATTCAGGATTTACTATTTTATTTTTTAATAAAACATCTAATGCTTCTTTAGCTAAAGCTAAATTTAATGATACATTAGAATACATTTCAGAATATAAGAATATTCTATTTAAAGCACCCTCAAGTTCTCTTACGTTATCAGTAAAGTTTTCAGCTATATAATTAATAATTTCATCTGAAACTGGCTTTTCTGATAATTCTTGTGCTTTTTTCTTTAAAATATTAACTCTTTGATTAAAATCAGGGTGATTAATATCTACTACTCCACCTTTTTCAAATCTAGAAGTTAATCTATCCATAAATCCATTTAATTTAGCTGCTGGTCTATCTGATGTAATTACAATTTGTTTGTTATTATTATCTAATTCATTAAATAATTTAAAAAATTGTTGTTGTGTTTGGTTTTTATCAGTTAACATTTGAATATCGTCTATTAACAATACATCAATATTTTCATATTTTTCTTCAAATCCAGCTAAATTATTATCTCTAATAGCTCTTGTATAATCTGATAAATAATCATTTGCTTGTACATATAAGATTCTAGTTTCAATATTTTGTTCAGTTATATAGTTACCAATAGCTTGCATTAGGTGGGTTTTACCAAGTCCTACTCCACCAAATATATATAGTGGATTATATACAACACCAGGGTTGTCAGCAACCTTTAGTGATGTTAATACAGCCATTCTATTTGAATCGCCAACTACAAATGATTCAAATGTATTATTTGGATTTAAATCTGTTTTTGCTAATTGCTTAATTTGAACTGGCTTTTTATCTTGTTTAATTTCACCTTCAGCAACAAATTTAAATCTTAAATTTTCTTTAGAATATTTTTTTACAATTTCATTTATATTTTTATAATAAATGTTATTTATTGTACGTCTGGCATAAGCAGATGGTGTCAAAACATAAATAATCCCATTTTCATGCTTTACTACTTTTTTAACCTCTCCAAATGTTTGTTGAAATGATTGAGGAGCTAAACTCTTCTCAAGTTCATCTCTAACGTTGTTCCAGATATCCTGATATTCCATCATTCTATCACCTTCAATTCTCACTTATAATATCATAAAAAAAAATGGTTTCAACAAAAAGTTTTCCACTAAAAATGTGGATAACTTTATTGTAAAGAGGAAAAAGAAACACCTAAAAATGTGGATAACTTAGCTAAAAAGTGGCTAAAAATCAAGAAAAATAGCCAATATTCACATATTCACATGTTGAAAACTATGTGCTTAAGTTATCCACAATTTATCAAAAAAAATTAACAAAATTTTATTAGTTTATCAACATTAAAAATTAATGAAAAATTTTCAGTATTTTTTTCTTATAAAAAGTAATAATTTTGGTTGACAGTCATACTTCTTTTTGATAAAATAAAACAGCATGGTTTCTAAGAAAGGCAGGTATGTAATCTATGAAAAGAACTTATCAACCTAATAAGCGTAAAAGAAAAGTAACTCATGGCTTCCGTGCTCGTATGGCAACAAAGAGCGGAAGAAAAGTTATAGCTGCTAGACGTAAAAAGGGCAGAAAAAAATTAACTGCTTAATAATTTAATAATTAATATTGAATAAACTAGTACGACCAGAAAAAACAATATCCTTTTTTGGTCGTATTTTTATTTCGATATGGATATTCTATGAAAAAACAGTATCGCGTAAAGAAAAATCAGGAAATTGAACTGATATTAAAAGAAAAAAAATATTGTGGAAATCAATATTTTACAGTATATAAAAGAATTAATCCAGAAACCAGCTATTTTAGATATGCGATTAGTGTAGGGAAAAAAATAGGTAACGCTGTTGTTAGAAATAAAATTAAAAGACAGGTTACTTCAATAATAGATAATCTAAATCTTAATTTAAATTCTAACACGGATGTTTTTATAATTGTAAGACCAGCAGTTAAGGATATTGAATTTCTTAAAATGAAGTCTCAATTAGAATATCTATTTAATAAGCAAAAGTTACTACAAGGAGACAAAAATGACTAAATTTTTATATAAGAACAGATATAAATTTGTGCTTGTATTATTTTTGGGAATAATGTTGATTACTTTATCAAGCTGTAGAATGGATTCAGGATCTTGGTATTCAAAGCCATATACTTCTTATGCACAAGAGTGGATAGATTTATGGAATGGTGGTGCAGGATTCTGGAATACACTTTGGGGCTGGCCTATTAATATTTTATCTTATCCTGTTGCATGGCTTTGTTCATCAATTGGTAAAGGTCTTGGTAATTCTTACTTTTGGGGTATCTTCTTTACTACTATTATAGTAAGAACAACTGCATGGCCAATTTATTCAAAACAAAATGGCATGAGCTTAAAGATGCAATTAATGCAACCAGAAATTGCTAAGATTCAAAGAAAATATGCTGGTAGAAGTGATCAAAGAAGTCAACAAATGATGCAACAAGAAATGATGCAGGTTTACAAGAAAAATAAAGTAAACCCACTTGGATGTATGACTACTATGTTCCTACAGTTCCCAATATTTATGTCAATGTATGAGGTTGTTCAAAGAGTAAATGCTACAAGTACTACATCAGTAAATGGTGCAGTAGGTGTAACAATGGCTGGAGATTTTGCATTAAATAATACAAAAGTATTCGGTACATTTGAAATGACTACTTCTTTCTTTAATGCACCTGAAGTTAAAGATAAGATTTTTGGTTTAATTATTGCGTTATTATTTGGTGGTGTAACATTCTTACAACAAAAGTTAGGACAAAGACCACTTAAGTATCAAAAGAAATATCGTGATGCAAAGAACCAACAACAATCTCAACAACAAAGTCAAATGAAGTGGATGATGATCATTATGAATGTAATGTTTGTATTTATGTCATTATCTAGTACTTCTTTAGGTATTTATTGGTTAATTGGTGGAGTTTATCAAATAGGCCAAACACAAATTGGTAGAATGATAAATGAGCATAATTATGAAAAAGCACAAAAAAGAAATAATATAATAGGGTGATAACTATGCAGAAAAAAGTTGAATTTATCGCAAAAACACTTGAAGAAGCTCAAGCTATCGCAGTTGAAAAATTACATATATCAAGTGATAAGATTTTCGTTAATGTTTTAGGTGAATTACCTGAAGGCTTAAATTGTGAAGCAGTTGTTGATATTAATCTTACTTTAGAAGGTAAAAAATATCTTGAAGGTATTTTAAAATCAATGAACATTGGTTATCAAATTGAGGCTAGGAGTATTAATAATGAATCTGAAATTCATTATATTGTTGATTCATATGAGAATTCTTTATTAATTGGTATTAAGGGTAAAACATTAGAAGCTATTCAAATGTTATTAAGAAGTCTTATTTCTTCTTATACTAAAGACCATATTATTGTAACATTAGATATTGGTGGATATCGTGCTAATCGTGCACGTCAACTTGAAATTTTGGCTACTAAGACTGCAAAGGAAGTTGCTAAAACTAAAGTTGAAGTAAAGCTTCCACATATGAATTCATTTGAACGTCGTGTAATTCATGAAAAATTAAGTGATTGGCATGATGTTTATACTGAATCTGAAGGTGAAGGCGAAGAAAGAGCAATCGTTATTAAACCAAAGAATAACGAAAATAAATAATAAAATTGAGCATTTATAGATTGATAATTCAGTTTATGAATGCTTTTTTAATGCAAAAAACTATAATAACCTATAAAATTTTATTAAAACATATAAAAACTATAACAACCAATAAAATGACTATTAAAATACAATATTAGATGTTTTATTTTATTCACTTATTAGTCTATTTATGGTAAAATACACATATGAAGCGAATTTTTAAAATTGCATTAATTGCAATAAGAAGTATATTATTATTTATCTTAATATGGGGTGGAACTATTACCATCGTAAAAAATGTGCATAAAGTAATTTTAGTTGAAGACTTTAAGAAAAATGCAGTATTACAGGAGGATATTTCTACTGCTTCTATTAAATATTATAAAATTGCTTCAAATGAAGAATATGCAACATTTACTAAATCAGGTAATTTGGTTTATCCAGGAAATGAATCTGATATATTAGTTACTACTGAGGCATTAGTAGGTTCTGAGGTAATTAGAGGTACTGTTTCCTTTTTAGTAGGTGGACATGCAGCATATGTTAATGGAAATTATGGTGATTATAAATTATCATATATTGATAAAGGAACTACTACTATTGAAGCTACAGGCTTAAATGAAGGAGAAAATTTATCTGCAATATTTAATTCTAATTATTGGATTAATGATAGTGTATATAAAGAAGTTATCGGTCTTCGTGTTAAAATGACAGATGAACAAAGACATGAAGTAAATTCAGTTGTTTCTTCTTTAGTTGGAGATCCTTATAATTATTCATTTGTTTTTGATACAGTAAATAAGTCGTATTGTAGTGATATAATGTATAAAGCATATAGAAAAGTAGGTATTAATCTAAATAAAGATGGATTTGCTACTACTATTTTTGATTTAATTTCTAGTAGTGACTGTTATATTAGTTATTATCATGTATTTAAAGATGGTATAAAATATATTTATTATTTAGGCTAGGAGGTATAAATATGGCATATGTAGCACTTTATCGTGCATATAGACCTCAAAATTTTAATGAGGTTGTTGGACAAGAGCATATTATTAAAACTCTTCAAAATGCAATAAAACTAAATAAAGTAGCTCATGCATATTTATTTTGTGGACCACGTGGTACAGGGAAAACAACTTTAGCTAAAATAATGGCTAAGGCAATGAACTGTGAAAATGGGCCAACACCAAATCCTTGTTGTGAATGTGAAATATGCCAAGGTATTGCTAAAGGTACTATTTCTGATGTTATTGAAATAGATGCTGCATCAAATAATGGTGCAGATGATATTAGAGCTTTAAGAGAAACAGTTAAATTCTTACCTTCACAGGGTAAATATAAAGTATATATTATCGATGAGGTTCATATGCTTTCTACTGCTGCTTTTAATGCTTTATTAAAGACATTAGAGGAGCCACCTAAGCATGTAATATTTATTTTAGCAACTACTGAACCTTATAAGTTACCTAATACTATATTATCTAGATGTCAAAGATTTGATTTCCAAGCGATTTCAATTAATGATATTGTAAAGAGATTAAAGATAGTAGCTAATGAAGAAAATATTAAAATTAGTGATGAAGCAATTGTTCAAATAGCATCTTCTGCTGAAGGTGGTATGCGTGATGCCTTATCATTATTTGATCAATGTATTAGCTATAGTGTAAATGAAGAAATATCTATAGATGATGTATTAGCTGTAAGTGGTAATGTTAATTATGTTAAAATAATTGAATTATTAAATTCTTGTAGATCTGAAAATGAAACTGACGCAATTATGATACTAAATAGTATCATAAAAGAGGGTAAAGAGGTTCCAAGAATTGTAAATGATACTATATTATTTTTAAGAGATGTTCTTCTATTTAAAAATAATGCAGTTATTGAAGATAAATTAATGTTTAAAAATGAATTATTTATTAATTTAGCAAACAATATTTCTAGACCAATTATTTATCAATGGTTAGATATTTTAAATGATTCATTAAATCAAATGAGATTTTCAACTCAAAAGAGAGCATTTTTAGAATTAGCAATTTTAAAAATGAATGATGTAAAGCTTAACAATGAAGCTGATATGGTAGATCGTATTGAAAGTCTTGAAAAAACAGTAAATTTATTATCTAATCAATTATCAAATCAAAATCAAAGACCAAATAGAGGTCCTAATCATAATTATTCATTTACACCAAGTATTCCAAGTGCGGCTGAAATTGAAAATATGAGAAGACAGTCACAAATTAATTCACAACCTATGATTGAAACTCCTAATGTACAGCCAAATTTTGAAGAAAATAACGTATCAATCGAGAATACAAGTATAAATGAAAATAAAAATCAATTATTAGAACAAAATGTTGTTCTTAATCAAACACCAATCAGTGTGTCACAATCACAACAAAATGTTGTAGAAGAAAGTAGTCCTATTTCTACACAATATCCAGATGAAATTAACATTTCAGATATTGAAAATATATTAAATAAGGCATCTAAGAGTAAACGTGAAGCACTAATGAGTGTTTGGGGTGAAATCTCAGATAATTCAAATATCTTTGCTGTACAAATTTTAGTAAGAGGAAAGATTGTTGCTGTATCTGATGATGCTTTTATAGTTGAATTACAAGATTTAGGTTTTTGTAATCGTGTAATGGAATATACAAATTTCCAAAAGATAATTGAAGTATTCAATGATGCAGGAGTTGGTCTAAAAGATTATATTTGTGTACCATCTGCTGTATGGGCAAATATTATTAAAGATTATAAATCTAAATATAATAAAGAAACTAATCCAAAGCCTAAGCTAGATGATATCAGAATAGGTGTTAAGAGAAGAATTGTTCCAAAGGAACAAATTAAAGAAGAAACTGATGAAGATAAGATAGCTTCATTGTTTGAAGAAAATACATTAAAAATTATGGAGGAATAAAAAAATGAATCAACAACAAATGATGAAATTAAGAAAAATGCAAAAGCAAATGCAAGAGGCTCAAGAAAAACTTGAAGCTACAGTATTTACAGGTACTGCAGGTGGTGGAGTAGTTGTAGCAGAAGTAAAAGGAAGCCATGAAGTAGTATCAATTAAAATTGATCCTGAGGCAGCTCAAGATGATTTAGAAATGGTTCAAGATATGATTGTTTTAGCAATTAATGATGCTGTTAAGAAAATTGATGAAGAAAGCCAAAAGCTATTAGGTGGCTTCGGCGGAGGAATGGGATTATTCTAATATGAATAAATATCCAAAAGCATTAGAAAATCTAATAGAATGCTATAGTAAGCTTCCATCAGTAGGCAAAAAAACTGCTGAAAGATACGCATTATATACATTATTTAGCATGGATGAATCAGATATGATTGATTTCACAAATGCGCTTATTAGCTTAAGAAAAGATATACATATTTGCCCTAATTGTGGTAATATTACTGAATCCTCATTATGCACCATTTGTAGTGATGATACAAGAAACAAAAGACAAGTTTTAGTAGTAGAATCAGTAAAGGATTTATTAACAATCGAGAAGGTTAATGAATTTAGAGGTGTATATCATGTATTAAACGGAGCTATTAATTTTTCTAAAGGTATAGGTATTGATGATTTAAATATTGATTCATTAATTGAAAAAGTGAAAAATAATGAAATTGATGAATTAATTTTAGCTACTAATGCGACAATTGAAGGAGAAACTACAGCTAGATATATCAAAGAATTGTTAAATTCTTATGATATAAAAATAACTAGATTAGCTCATGGTTTACCAGTAGGTGGAGACCTATCATATGCTGATGAAATGACAGTTTTAAAAGCCTTTGAAGGAAGAAGAGATTATTAATGATAGCCCATTTTAAAAGTATGGATAAAGAAGGAAATATTAATTCCTTTGAAACTAAATGTGAATATAAAAATGGTATATTTATATTCAATGATTTAGCTACTGAAAATACTATAATTTATGTAACGATCACCGATAAGAGTGTAACAATAACAAGAAAAGGTAATACTAATATGGAATTATTGTTATCTCTAGATGAAAAAACATTAGGTAATTACAAAAATAACCTGGGTTTAGAATTTGAATTTATTGTAAAAACTAATGAATTAGTAATAAATAATAATCAAATTTATGCAGACTACTCATTATTTGTTGAAAACGACCTAGTTAATCAGCAAAAAATGTGGTTATTATTTAAATAATACTTGCAAAATATGAATATTTTAAGTAAAATATAATAGCATTTTATTTTTGGAGGATAAACATGGAAAATTATTCTGAGTTATCATTATTAGAAGTTGCAGTAAAAATTGTTGAGGAGAAGAAAGCTCCAATCAATATTTATGAATTAATCCAAGAGGTTTTAAACCGTAAAGGACTAACAGATGATGAAAATAAGACTTTAACTACTAAGTTATATGTGGATATAACTACAAGTTCAAAGTTTGTATATATGGGTGAAGAAAATTGGGATTTAAAGCTTAACCAATCATTAGATGAATTTGATAAGGATGGTTCTGACTTTAACTCTAAAGATAATTACTTTGAAGAACCAGATGAGGAAGAAGACGAATTATCTCTTGATAATGAAGATGAAGAAGATTCTGACGAAGATGAAGAAGATGAAGATCGTGATGAAGACGACGAGGATGAGGATGATCTTGATGACGAAGACGAAGATGATGTTCGTGATGAAGATGATCTAGAAGATGATGACCTTGACGACGAAGATGATCTTGATGATGAAGATGACTTCAAAGAGGATAAATATAACAAATACATGGATGACTATGAAGACATGTATGAGGATAACTAATCCAATATTTCCCATAATTATCATATAAAATTACAGAAATTTAAGAGTATACTATAGTTGTCTTATAGAAAAGACGAATATCTATTTACTCCCTATTATAGATATCTTTTTCATAAGCAAACTTATAACTCTTTCAATTGTATAAAGAACAGCCGGCAGTGGTTGTTCTTTATCATTTTATGGGGTATAATTTAAAAAAGGAGGCATTTTTATGTATAAAATAGCAATTGTAGAGGATGAAACTAATTTATCAGCATTAACTAAAAAGTACTTAGAGAAGGAAGGATATCAAGTAACTACATTTGATAATGGTGAAGATGCAGTAGCTAATTTAGATTCTAATTTCAATTTATGGATATTAGATATTATGCTTCCTGGTGATATTTCTGGTTATGATTTAATAAAAATAATTAAAGAAAAGAATAAAAAAACACCTGTAGTATTTACAAGTGCGAGAGTTGAAGAATTTGATAGAATAACAGGACTTGGTATGGGTAGTGACGATTATTTAGCTAAGCCATATTCAAATCGTGAATTAGTTTTAAGAGTAAAAAATATACTTGCAAGAGTATATTCAAGTGATGATAATGATAAAAAATCAAATACTTTTGATTTTAACGGATATACTATAGATTTTGATAAGAGAATAGTTACTGAAAATGGTGTTAATATTAATTTAACATCTAAAGAATATGATTTATTATTGTTCTTATTAAATAATAAATCAAAGGCATTCTCTAGAGATCAAATATTAGATAATGTATGGGGCAGTGATTATTTTGGTAGTGATCGTGTCGTTGATGATTTAATGAGAAGATTACGTCAAAAGATGCCTAATTTATCAGTTGAAACTATTTATGGCTTTGGTTATAGATTATTAGTATAATATGAAGAAATTAAATATATCAAGTCAGCTTGTAATATTAATATTTATAATACTTCTAGCAGCTGTTTGTGCCTTTTCAGTAACTACGATAACATTTGCTACAGATATTGCAGAAAAAGAAACATTTAATAGATTATCCACTTACGTTTTGTTAGTAAATAATAAATCAGGTGAACAAAAACCATATAATTTCCCTGATATGAATATAGGATATTATATAAAAGGTGAAACTATCACCTATGAACATTTCCAAAATATGCATGATTTATTAACAACAAACGATATAGAAAATGCTGCAATGTCAATTAAAGATAAAAATAATACTCCAAATGTTGAATATATTGGTCAATTTGTAACAAAAATTAATAATAAAAAGATAAACTTTGTTGCGTATACAGATAACAATATGGAAACATATACAATAGTTTTTACAGATAATAGTTACGCTACTGAAATGGTAAAGGATATTGTAATTAAGGTTAATAGTTTATTCTTATTAGTTTTCTTAATCGCAATAATTGTAATGTATTTATGGAGTAATAGTATTGGTAGAAGATTAAGAAAGATTCAAATTCATATTTTAAATTTACCAAAGAATAATTATGAATCTTCATATTTAGATAATTATGAAGATGAAGTTGGAGATTTATCTAGATCTGTTGAAGAGATGAGACTTGAAATCTATGATAATGAAAAAACAAAACAAGAAATGCTTCATAATCTAAGTCATGATTTTAAAACTCCAATCGCTGTAATTAAAACATATGCTGAAGCTATACAAGATGGTGTAGAAGACAAAGAGGTATCAGCTAATAAAATTATTGAACAAGCAGATCTATTAAAGAAAAAGGTTAATAGATTAATTCAGTATAATAGGTTAGAATATTTTAATACAGATAAAGAATTTGAAGATGTTAAAATGTCTGAAATAATAAATGATATTGTTGTTAATTATAAACATCAATTAGAAAATATAGATTTTATATTAGATTTAGATGAAAATGTAGTATTTAAAGGTTTTACAGAGAATTGGTATACAGTTGTTGATAATATTATAGATAATGCTAAAAGATACGCTAAAGGTCAAATTAAGATTGTTTTAAGAGAAAATAGATTAAGAATATATAATGATGGAGAGCATATAGATCAAAAATTTATTGATTCAGCTTTTAAGCCGTATGAAAAAGGTAGTAAAGGTCAATTTGGTCTCGGTATGTCAATAGTTCAAAAAACAGTTGATTATTTTGGTATGAATTTACATGTAGTAAATGAAGAAATAGGTGTATCATTTATTATAGATAATAAAATAGTGGAGAAATAGTTTATGAATATTAATATTGAAAAAAACGCAGATAAAATAGTAGATATGAGTGATTTTTTTAAAGCTTTATCTGATCCTACAAGATTAAAGATAGTATTAACTATATCTAAAGGTGAAATATGTGTTAATGATATAGCTAATAATATAGGTATGACTAAATCAGCTGTATCACATCAATTATCTTATTTAAAAAAATTAAGATTAATTAAAAGTAGAAAAGAAGGAAAAGAAGTATATTATTCCTTAGATGATGATCATGTTAATTTATTAATTAATTCAGCATGGGAACATGTAACTGAATAGAATAGAGCCAGTCAACTTGACTGGCTCTATATTTTTATTGTTTTTATTAAAAAATATGTTATAATAATTATAGATAATATATTGTCTATTTCTATATAAAATTAGTGATTTTAGATAATATTTTATCTATTGAGGTGACATTATGATATATATGACAATAGAAGAAATAGCATTAGAAATTGCTGGAAGAATAAAGACAATAAGAAAAGTAAAAAATATATCACAATTAGATTTATCTAAACAAAGTAATGTAAGCTATGGTTCTATTAAAAGATTTGAAAGAACAGGAGAAATATCACTTTCATCATTAATAAAAATATGTGTAACATTAGATTTAGAAAAACAATTGTTAAACTTATTTAAAGATATTCCTTTTTCTAATATAGAGGAGGTAATAAAATATGGTAAATAAAATAGATATTTATTATAATGGTAGAATTATTGGTACATTAGCTAGATTAAAAAATAAATATGCATTTGAATATAATGAAAAATGGATTAAAAATGGTTTTTCAATTTCTCCATTTTCTCTTCCATTAAAACAAGGTGTATTTGTACCAGATGATATGACATTTAATGGATTTTTTGGGGTATTTGCTGATAGTTTACCTGATTCCTGGGGTAATTTATTATTAGATAGATATTTAAAGAAAATTGGTATCAAAGAATATGATGGATTAGATAGACTATCATTTATTGGGAATATTGGTATGGGCGCTTTAGAATATGTTCCTGATAATAAAATGGAAATAAAAGATGAAATTGATTTCGATTTATATCAAAGAGAAGCAGATTTAATTTTAAATAATGATGAATGTAATAATATTGATTTACTATATAAATATGGTGGTTCCTCAGGTGGAGCTAGACCAAAAGCGTTAGTAAAAATAGATAATGAAGATTGGATTACTAAATTCCAATCAAAATATGATATTAAAGATTCTGGTTTATGTGAATATGAATATGCTAATGTATGTAAAGAAATTGGTATTAATATACCTGATGTAAGGTTATTTCCTTCAAAAATAAGTAAAGGATTTTTTGGCATTAAAAGATTTGATAGATATAAAGACAAAAAAATACACATGATATCTGCTGCAGCTTTATTAGAAGCAGATTTTAGATCACCATGTGCTGATTATTTAGATTTATTTAAATTAACTAAAATAATAACAAAAAATAACAAATCAAATATAGAAGAATTATATTTAAGAATGTGTTTTAATGTATATGCTAATAATAAAGATGATCATCTAAAGAATTTTTCGTTTTTATATGACGAAGATACTAAAACATATAGATTATCTCCTGCATATGATATGACATATAGTAATACATATTATGGTGAACATACTACATCAATAAATCATAAAGGAAAAAACATAGACATAAATGATTTGGTGATTGTTGGTACTAAATCAGGATTAGATAAAGAATATTGTATAAATAAAGCTAAATTAATAAAAGAAATTGTAGATAATAAATTAAATAAATATATTAAGTAAGAAAAATGGCAGATTTTCATACGAATCTGCCATTTTTAAATATTATTCAATTGATATACTGTTAACTGTAAATGATCTATCTACAGCTGTTTTAGCTGTAAATAATTTAATTCCTGAAATAGAATCAATATTAAAGTTAGTTATTTGAGTCGTGTTGTTTCCAACTGCAATATTTGCTGTATTGTTATCATAATTAATTGTTAAAACAATGTTATATGTAGTATTTGCTGTAAAAGCATTACTAGCAAATTCAACAGTTTCTCCATTATATTGATATGAAATAAATCCTGTTTTGTTAGGTTCAGTTTTAGCTGATGTACCAATTTGTAATACATCTCCTGTACTATTAACAAATCTTAAGAAATACCAACTATTACCAACACCATTTAATGTTATATTAATTGTATATGTATGAGTTCCTGTTGTATATTTCTTAGTATCATCAAGCATATAATAACCAATTGTTGTTGCTTCAGCTCTTGTATCTATTATAGATATTTTTCCATTATTTTCTTTAACAATTGTTGAGTCTGTAACATTTGCTTCAGCTAGTGGTACTTGAGGAGAAGAATTATCTAATACAGTATAGAATAAGCCACTAGTTGTAGGTGCAGTATCAGAATAATTATAAGTTGCTATTACAGATGTATCTACATATCCAGTATTTGTTTCAACAAAATTCATTGAATAATCTATAGTAGCTAATAAACCAGCTCCTGCAACAGTAGGAATATAATCTTTTACATCGTTTGCTTCATTCATTAGATTTACTTTTGAAATATTATTTGTTGTATCATAATAAAATTGGTCTTTGTTTGTATCAAAAGAAGAATAATCATTTTTTTGATCTGCCTTACAGTTATTAGTAACAGGAGTAGTACGGCTATCCACATAATTAATATTTGTTCCTGTTGTAGATGTCGATTTTTCACCTGTTATAATATTTTTATATAATTTTATAACTCCACCATTATTAGTGAATGTTTTATTTGTATTATCAAAATAACATTGTTCTATAAATGCATATGCGTTTGATTCAATTTGCATATTAGTTCCTGTTGATCCAGTGTAATAACAATTATAAATGTGGAAATTTGTATTTCTAGTAAATGGTAATCTAGAACCACATTTATTGTAATAATTATGATGGAATGTTACATTATATTGATAACTTGAAGAACCAGAACCAACTAACGCAGTTTTATGAGTTCCATTATATCTGCAATATGAGATTGTTAAATCATGTGCTGATTTAAAATCGGTTGAACCATCACCATCAGTTTTATCATTTTCGTAGCATACATCCCAGTTATTAACGCCTTTATTAAATGTACAATTATGAATCCAATAATCACTATATAAAGTAACATCACTATTAGAACCTTGAATACCTATCGCATCTTCAGTGTAATTACTAAATTCAATATTTTTAACTTCAATTGAATTACATTGATTAAAACAGAATCCCCATTGGAATATTTTAGCATCAGTTCCTATTCCTTCAACTGTAATATTATTACCGCCTCTAACGTCTAATTCATTATAAAATGAATCATATTCTCTTCGTCCATTAGATTCTTTAATATTTTTTAGTACATTATTAGTTAATCCATCTAAGTGAGTGATACCTTTTTCCTCGTCATCACTCATTGAATTGATGCCATATTTAATAATATCTTCTTCACATATTTTATAATAATTATTAGATTTAGCTGTGCCTGGATGAAGGAGTTCATTTTCTGTAGTTTCTTCCCAATTTACATTTTTAAAAGTATCATCTAAGTTAGCTTGTCTTTCAGAAGTTCTACCAGTACCATGAGTCTTTTTATTCCATTGTTGAGTTTGTATTTCACCAATAATTCTAATATCTAATGCTTCATTTGCATTAGTTGCAGCTTTTATAATATTAACTAATCCAGTTTCAATATTTCCATTAATTTTAGCTTTTACTGTATTTTTATTAGTGTCATTAACATACACAATGATAGCACCATCTTTTAGTGTTCCATCATTATTATATGCACCAATTCCATTAGAATTATTCCAATGTGCATAACCAGATCTATCGTCTTTTGTTATATCAATTGTTTTAGTTATTGCATAATCATTAGTTTTGTTATTAACTATTTTTATTTTATATCTAGCTTCAGTTAATCCAATTAAATCTACTCTTGCTGAAGTACCATTAATTCTTAAAAGATTATTTTCTACTTTAATATAATTATTATTATCAAAAGTATAAGATATATCATAATCAAAAGAAGAACTATTAGCAGGTACATCAAATTCTACATATGCCCCTTCTGTATATGCAACAGTTTTAGAATCATCTAATGTAATTCCGTGTTCTTCCTTATTTTCAACAGGAATTAGTGTTCCATTAAATTTGATTTTATTGTTGTATATTATTTCATCTGTTTTTACATCTTCATTGTTATTTGTAGTTGTAGTTACATTAGATATAGATGTATTTGAACTATTTGATGAATCATTATTACATGACATAAGTGTCACTGATGATAAAAATGTTGTAGTTAATAATAAAATTTTAGATAATTTATTTTTTTTCATGTTTTTACCTCTATGAAATAATAATTACATAGAATTCCATTGAAGATCCTGCAGATGTAATAGCATAATTTCCTGCTTCTATGTTTTCAAATGTGTATGATACAGCATTTGAACTACCTGTTTTTGTTGTTGCAGTTGTTGATTTTGAAACTTGTCCATTTTCATCATACAATGCTGCATATCTACCAGAGCCACCAGCATAATATACTGTAATGTTTGATGTAGAAGTAATAGTAAATTGAATAGATATTTGTGAATAATTTCCTGCACCACCAAACGCTACATATTTAGTTATTGATGTACCATCAATTGTAGTATTGCAAGATTTAATTTCAGAAGTTCTAGAATCAGTTCCTGTTTTAACAGTTAATGTAATTTCATTTTTTGAAATATTAGATGTAAATTCTCCGGTTTCAAAATCATTAAATGTTAATACTGTATTATTAGTTTTTTCTGTCCATTTAGCATATAATGTTTGACTTGAACTGAATGTTGTAGAAGTAGTTACTTTTGTATTAAATTCTGAATCTAAATACCATCCATCAAATTTATAATTATCTTTTGTAGAAGTAGGTAATGTATCTAATGAACCACCTTTAGCAATCTTTATATCATTTACAGAAGAACCATTATTTGAATTAAATGAAATAGTAATTTCTTCAGTCCATTTAGCATATAGTGTTAAATTATCTGTTATTTTTGTTAATGAATCAAATGCATTTTCAAATTTAGTATCAGTATACCAACCACTAAATATATATCCTGATTTAGTAGGCTCTACATAATTAATTGTTTTACCACTTTTTATTGTTTGTGATTCAATAGTAGAACCACCATTAGTATTAAATGAAATTGTATAAGTTATAGAACTTGTTGATTCAGATACTAAATTTTTTAATGTACCTGCCCCAGCACGAGATGAAACAAAAGTAGGAATATCTTCCACTTTAGTTAATATTTCTACATCTGAGCATTTGTTAGTTGTATCATAATAGAATAAACTTGAATTAGTATCAAAATTAGTATAATTTGTTGAACCATCTGGTTTACAATTACCAGATAATGTTGTTGTTCTATCTGTAACTTTTGTTGCTGCAGAAGAACCACAATTAGCAAGGTAATCATTAAATGATTTAATAACAGTACCAGTATATGTGGAATCAACACTTACCTTTTGTGGGTTTGAACAACTATCAAAATAATTATATTCACTCAATACAAATGCGTTAGCTCTAATATCTTGACATACATTACAATGGTAATAATAATTATTGTAAAAATGCATATTAGCTTGACGACCAAGAGGAAGTCTTGAAGAACAATTATTGTAAAAATTATGATGTAATGTAACATTTTGTTGAAGATTTTTATTATCTCCACCAATTAAATTAGTTTTATGTGTATTATTATATCTACAGTAAGAAATAGTTAAATTAGATGCTAATTTAAAGTCAGTAGCACCATCGCCATCGCCTTTATCTTGTTCATCTGAAAAATCCCAATTATTAACACCAATATCAAATGTATTATTATGTAACCAGAAATTAGATCCATTTTGAATACCTACTGCATCTTCAGTATAATTATGGAATCTTAAATTCTTTACTTCAATATTTTTACAGCTACCAAATGAGAATCCCCATTGGAAAATACCTGCATCTTCGCCAATTCCTTCGATTGTAATATTTTCTTTACTTGATACATTACACATATTCCATGCTGTATCAAATGCATTTGTATATAAATCTTTATTATGCGAATTACCACCATAAGAAACAGAAGATGATAGGTTTTCAAGTTCAGTAATACCGTTTGCTAAATCATTACTATAACTATTCCAATTGTTTGATAGTATATCAGCTGCTTTATACCCTTTATAATTTCCACCTAATGAATTAGCTTGTTCTTGTAATAGAGAAGTTGTTAAAGGTGAAGAAGTATATTTAATTTTGTTGAATTGACATGTTTTTATATCACCAATTACTCTAATATCTAATGGATAATTTTTATTAGCATTTTTAATTATATTTACAAGTCCAGTATAAGTTGTTCCATTAATTGTAGCAGTTACACTATTTTTATTTGAATCAGTTACATATACAACAACTGCGTTTTCTTTTAATGTACCATCATCGTTATATGCACCTACACCATTAGTATTATTAAAATGAGCATAGCCTGATCTATCATCTTTTGTTACCTCAACTGTTCTTATTTCAGTTTGAGTACCTGCAACAACTTTAATTGAATATGTATCTTCAGAAAGGCCTACAATATCTGCTCTTATTTTAGAATTTGTTATTCTTATTAAGCTATCATTAATTTTAACGTAATCAGAATTACCAGGCCCCTTGTAATATACTTTATAATCAGATACATTTTCTAATCCTGTTATTTTACCAAATTCAATATACGCACCTTCAGCATAACCATTGTAAGATAATATAGTTAAATTTGAATTAATAGAAGCAGTAGATACATAATAAGCATAAATAGTAGTATTACCAGTTATTTTATTATTAAAGTTATATTTTTCGTTATATGTGTTATCAGTATAAAAATCAATTAGAGTATAACCAGTTATTGCATTTAAAGAAGGTTCATTAATTGATTTTCCACTATTTACTTTTGTAGTATATAATTCTTTATTGTCAATTGAACTTATTATTTTAAAATCATATGTAATAGGATTAGCATTCCATTTAGCATATAAGATTAAATTATCATTGATAGGAGTATTGAAATCAAATAAATTATTAAAACTTGAATCACTATACCATCCAGCAAATGTATATGTATTTTCACTATCAGCATCTTTTGTAATATTTGTCACATTACTTGCAGTCTTTCCTTTTAATACTTGTTGAGAATTAACATTAGTGTTGCAATTAGAAACAAAAGAAACTGTACAATATGTTTCTGTTTCTGAAGATGTATTATTTGTTGGAGAAGTATTATCATTATTGTTACTATTAGTTGGTACATTTCCATCTGTAGTATTAACGATATTTGTAGTTGTTGTTTCAATATTAGTATTAGTTTTTCCACTATTTGTGAATAAATCACAAGAAGATAAACTTATTAAGCTTAAACCAAATATTAATATTGAAGATATTCTTCTTAATTTCATATAATTCGTCTCCTTTTGTAAACGCTATCAATATTATAAATAAACGCTAAGTTGTTGTAAAGCAATATTTTATTATTATTCTAAAATATGATAAAATATAATTAGAAGTATGCACAAAATAGAATTGAGGCGATAAAATGTTTGAAAAATTAAAAAGAACTAAAGTATTTAGGGATCCACTATACGGTTATATTCAAGTTGATTATAAAATAATCAGTGATTTAATTGACTGTAGAGAAGTTCAAAGATTAAGAAGAATAAGACAATTGTCTGGTGTATCTATGGTTTTCCAAACTGCAGAGCACACAAGATTCACTCATTCTCTTGGTGTGTATCAAATGGCTAATTTAGTATTACAAAATGTAGAAGGTATTGAAGTATTAGATGAATATAAACAAGTAGTATTTTTATGCGCAGCCTTATTACATGATGTAGGACATGGTCCATATTCACACGCATTTGAAAGTGTAATGCAATTAAGTCATGAAGATATGACAGTAAAAATCATTTTATCACCTACAACTGAAATAAATAAAATATTATCTAGAGGAGAACATCTTGCAGAAGATGTCGCATCAGTTATATCACATGATAATAGATTTCCACTTATTGAAGCATTAGTTTCAAGTCAGCTTGATGTAGATAGAATGGATTATTTATCAAGAGATGCATATTTTACTGGTGCAGCCTATGGTCATATTGATTATTATAGAATATTAAGAAGTATGAAAATAGTTAATAATAAAGTATGTGTTAGAGCCTCTGGTGTACATTCAATTGAATCATACCTAATGTCTAGATATCATATGTATTTTCAAGTATACTATCATCCAGTAGCTAGAAGCTATGAAACTATATTAGAAAATATATACAAAAGAGTAAGTGATTTAGTAGCTGCAGGAGCATCAATTGACGCCCCAATTGAAACTTTTTTAAAGGTAATTAATAACAATAGTGATGTTGAAGCGTACATTGATTTAGACGATGCTTATGTTAATGGTTTTGTTAAGCAATTTACTAAATCACATGATGACATCTTAAGAAAGCTATCTTTATGCTTTGTTAATAGAAAATTATATAAATATATTGATTTAGCTGATGATCCAGATCCAGAAGAAATAGAAGCAATTAAAAATAGATATGATAAATCAGTTAAAAAATATTATTATTTAGAATCTAGAGTGGCTGGAGTAGTTTATTCAGTTCATAGAAGAGGAAGCTTAAATGATATTAGAGTTTTACTTCCAAATGGAAAGATAAAAACATTAGAACAATATTCACCTATTGTAAAAAGCCTAACTATTTCTAGTGCTAAGACAGTAGATAGAATATATTATTTAGAGGATTAAAATGAAAAGTATTATTGTAGTTGAAGGATTACATGATGAAATTAATATTAAATCAGTATATCCTGATGCTTATTGTGTAATTACTAATGGTAGTGCTGTTAGTGATGATACTATTAAATTAATAAAAGAATTATCAAAGAATTACGAAATAATTGTATTTACAGATCCTGATTCACCAGGGGAAAGAATAAGAAACATAGTTAGTGAAGCAGTTCCTAATTGTAGTCATGCATTTTTAAGAAATTATAAATGTAGAAGTAAAAATGGTAAAAAGGTTGGTATTGAGCATGCATCTAAAGAAGCAATTATAGAAGCTTTAGGTAATGTTTATAAATCAACTAATTTAGAAGATACAATTACTAATAATGAATTATTTGAATTAGGATTAAATGGAAATAATCAATCAAGAATAATTAGAGATAAAATATCTGATTATTTAAATATTGGTAAGCCTAATGCTAAAACATTTTTAAAAAGAATTAATTTATTAAGATTAACTAAAAAGGATTTAGAGGAATTAATATGCAAGGTAAAATAGGAAATAAGGCCTTTGTTGATAAAACATTAAATGAGAATAATTTATATGCTAAAAAGAAATTTGGTCAAAATTTTTTAACAGATCAAAATATCTTATCTAATATTGTTGATTCAGCCAATATAGATAAAGATACATTTGTTATAGAAATAGGACCAGGACTTGGAGCATTAACAGAAAGATTATGTGATAAAGCAGGCTTTGTTTTAGCATATGAAATAGATTCTGATTTATTACCGGTACTTAATAAAAACTTATCTGAATACAATAATTATGAAATTATTAATAAAGATATATTAGAAGTTGATATTAATGAGGATATTAATAAATATAAAAAAGATTATAAAAATATAACCCTTGTAGCAAATCTTCCATATTATATTACAACACCTATTATATTAGGATTATTATCTAAAACATCATTAATTAGGAAATATGTAATGATGATGCAGGTTGAGGTTGCAGATAGAATTTGTGGTAAACCTAAAACAAAGGATTACAATGCGTTATCTATCACAATAGGATATAGAGCAAAAGCAACTAAGTGCTTCAATGTACCGAGAACAGTATTTGTGCCTGCCCCTAATGTTGATAGTGCAGTAATAACATTAGATTTATATGATAATCCTCCATTTAAAGCAAAAGATGAGGAATTATTCTTTAAATTAATTAGAGAAGCATTTAGTCAAAGAAGAAAAACATTAATTAATAATTTAAGTAGTGTATATTCGAAAGAATTAATTAACAAAATGTTAATGGAATTTAACATTAAATTAAATGTTAGATCAGAAGAATTAGATATTTCTGATTTTGTTAAATTCAGTGATTATATTTTTGAAAATAGGAATGAATAATATGATTATAGAAAGAGCATATGCAAAAATTAATTTAGCCTTAGAGGTAATGGGTATAAAAGATGGGTATCATATGGTTAACAACCTAATGATACCAATTAATTTATATGATGAAATATCATTTGAGGAATCTAATGATATTGAATTAGTAAATAATACATTTCCAGATAACATTATTTTAAAGGCAGCTAAATTATTTATTGAAAAATATAATATAAAATCTGGTGTAAAAATGGTATTAACCAAAAATATACCAAGCGCCGCAGGTTTAGCTGGTGGTTCAAGTGATGCTGCAGCAACCTTACGTGGTTTAAATAAGCTATTTGGTAATATCGCAACTAAAGAAGAATTATTAGAATTAGCTGCAAATCTTGGAAGTGATGTGCCATTTTTTATTGATATGAAATTAGCTTTATGTGTAGGTAGGGGAGAAATAGTTAAGCCTTGTAATATAAAGTATAGTTCATTTGATATTTTATTAATCAAACCACAATCTGGTTTATCAACAAAAGATGTATATAAGGCATATAAATATGATGGAAGTAACAAGGAAGATAAAATAAACAACATATTAAATGCTTTAGAGAATAATGATTTCAATTTATTAGAAAATAATATATTTAATGATTTAACAATTCCAGCATTAGGATTAAATGAAGAACTAAATGATATATATAGTTATTTAAAACAGGTTAGTAACATTCATCTAAGTGGAAGTGGTCCAACTATGTTTATTATTAATCCTACAAAGGAAAATATAGATTTAGTAAACAAAAAATATAAAAATTGCTTTATTTGCCTATGTAAAGCAATTTAAAAAAGTAATAAAAATTACACTTTTTTGAGATATGCAAATGAAATGTGGAAAATGTTTCACAATTTTTATTTTTAGTGGTCTCGTTATTATTGACACTAAATATATTATTTAATATAATAAGGCATAAAGCGTTTACATTGGAGGTGGACGACAATGAAAGGAATAAAAAGATTAAGCGTACTAGCATTAAGCATGGTATTTGCTGTAGGTTTAGCTTCTTGTGGTGGTGGTCAAGGTGATAATACAACTACATCTGGTGTACCAACAACTACAACTACAACAGGTGGAACTACTACAACTGAAGAAACTAATCCTTATTTCGATGATTCTAAGACAGAAATCGTTAATTATGAGGACAAGCCTACTCAACAAGTTATACCTGAATATGTTGAGTTTGAAACATTGGATTTAGGTATTGGTACAAAAACTGATATTCAAACTCCAGGAAATACAGAAGTTTATATTAACGAACAAAATAAGATTCAATATAGACTAGAAAAAATTACTTTATATACAAATAATGTAAGAACAAAATTCTATTTGGGAGAAGTATTCAATTATGATGGTTTACTTGTTTTAGCTACATTTACTAAGTTAAATGAGGATGGAACTGTAAAAACAGATGCATCTGGAAAGGCAGAACAAGTATTAGCTAAAGTAACTACATATCAAGTTGATAGTAAAGCAGTTGATACAAATGTTATGGGTACATATCAAGCTTCAGTATCATATAGATATGGAGAAAATACTAAGACAGCTAACTACACAATTACTGTAAGATCTTCTGAATATGAAACAACTAAGAATCTAGAATATGTTGCAGGTTTAAAAGTTGGTTATAAAGCAGATAAGGTTAAAACAACATTAGATGCCAAGTCTGTTAATAAAGTATTACAAAATGATGGTAGAATTTATACTAGATATATAAATTATATTAAGAGTACAAATTCTTTTGAAAATGATTTTGAATTAGATATTGATCAATTAGATATTAATATTATTTCTAATAAGGTTAATGGTGTAGCATCTACTTTTAGTCAAACTATCAAACCATATGATACTACTAAGTTAGCTAATGATAAGACAGCTAAGAAGATAACTAGTGAAAATGGTAGATTAGAAATTGATTATTCTAGTGTTGATACTGGAAAAGCTGGTTCTTATTTAATTAAGGTTAAATATACTGGTGTTGGATTTAAAATTAATGGCGTAGATCGCGAAAATGTTGTTCAAGCCTTCGTCGTAGTAGACGTTATTAACCCAATTTCTGGTATTTTACAACCTTCTGGAAAGATGGAAGTTAAGGCATCACTTGATGGTACAGTTGATTTAAGTAAGTATACAGCAACTGTATATAGAAAATTTGGTGATCCTGAAGCTTTACCTATTACACCAGAAAATTTCGATATCAGTGGTGTAATTTCTTACAAGGCTGGTGAACAAACAGCTACAATTAAAGCAAAAGAATTAAGTGATACTGGTCAAACATATAGTAAAGATGTAAAAGTAAATGTTGGTGAATCTGATGTTTACGATATCAACATGTGTACAGATTTAACTGGTGGTACAGTTGATGGATTATATTTAAAAGAAAAATCAGAAGGAAATACAAAGGGTGCTGCCTTCTTCGAAAAATATACATTACCTGGAAATAATATCTTCAGTGCATATTATCTACAAGTTACAGCATCTGATGGTGCATCTATGACTGCTAGTGTAGATGATATTACATCTGATGCAACTAACTATTTATTAGCTGCAAAGGGTACAGCTTGTGATGATGATGGATTATCATTCATTGGTTATGGATATTTAGGCAAGATTAGTGATAATCAAAAGAAATATTTACAATTTAAGTTTGATAGACCAGGCGTATTAATTTTATACATGGGTTCTGGTTCTTCTGATGAACGTACATTTGGTTTATTCGATGCTTCTGAATCGATGATTGAATCTTACTCAGTAACAAAGAATAAATTACCAGAAAAGATCACTATTAATATTGATAAAGCAGGAACTTACAAGATTGCAGCTCTTGGATCTACAGTTACATTCCATGGCTTCATCACTGCAGTAGAAAAAGAATAAGGAGGTAAAAGAGAATGAGAAAAATAAAATTATTATCAACATTAGCTTTTGCTTCAACTGCTGTAGTAGCATTAGCATCTTGTAATGGTGTAAAAAACGGAAATGATGCAAAAGAATTCTTATTAAAGGATGCACTTACTTCATTAGAGCAAGATAAAATTCAAAATATAACAATTGAAGCAGTAACAGCTTTAAATGGTCATGAACATGATATTTATGTTTCTCCATCTGGTACAAAAGATGGTGATGGTACAAAAGAACATCCATATGATTTCATTACAGCAACTAGAAAAGTAGATGCTGGATATAACATCATTATGATGGCTGGTACTTACTATAATGGTTTCATGGATCATAAAGTAATTACAGATGATTCTTTATCTGAAAATGAAAAGAATGCTTTAAGATATGCTGCAGGTATTGAAAGAATTCCAGTAGGAAAGGATAGTAATATAGCTACAGCTGAAGAAATTAAATACAATGGTAAGCCTGGTAAATTTATTACTGTTCAACCAGAAAAAGATGCATTAGGTAAATATGCAGAAGTAACATTTGATTTCAGTGATATGGCATTTGATGACGGAAATAGAGGTATTCAAGTATACGCTGATTATTGGTATTTCTATGGCATCAATGTAACAGGTGCTGGTGATAATGGTATGTATATTGCTGGTAACCATAATATTGTTGATTATTGTCAATTCTATAACAATAGAGATACAGGATTACAATTAGGTCGTGGTGGTTCATCTCAAGATACTCTTGATAAATGGCCAGGATTCAACTTAATTAAAAACTGTACATCATTTGCAAATTATGATGATATGACATTAGGTGAAAATGCCGATGGTTTTGCTGCAAAGTTAACTGTTGGTCATATGAATATATTTGATGGCTGTATTGCATTTAGAAATTCTGATGATGGTTGGGATTTATATGCAAAACAAGATTCAGGTAATATCGGTACTGTATTACTATATAACTGTGTATCATTTGAAAATGGTTTCTTACCATTTGAAGCACAAACTGATACACCATCTACAGATACAGGTAGAAAATACGATACACAAAATGGTGATGGTATTGGATTTAAGCTAGGTGGTTCTACAATGACAGGTGATGTTGTTATGAAGAACTGCTTAACATTCAACAATAAATATCATGGTGTAAGTGATAACTCAAATCCAGGATTATTAGATTTATCAAATGTTACAGCATACAATAACTGTATTGGTTTAAATGACAATGGTACAGTTAGTGATACAAGAGGTATCAATTATGCAACTAATAAATCAAATAACATCGATTTAGCTAGAACAACTTCATCTTATAATAATTTCTATGGTATTTTATCTTACATTAATAACCAAGCTGGCTTTGAAGCTGATGGAGATAACGTTTATAATGCAGATGCATTTAGAGGAAGTACAGCTTATAGTATTTTCCAAACATCATATGATTCTGGTGAAGGTGAATTATATAGATCATTCACTACATCAGTAGATGCATCAAGCTATCATAGTGCAAAAGAAGATATTCCATACAATGGTGGTACTCCATATTATGGAATGGCAGATGATGATTTCAAAGATTTAACACCAATCAATGCAATTTGTGCTAGTAGAGATACATTAAATACATTATTACATTATCATTTTGATTTTAGAAATGAAGATGGTTCTGTTAATATGGGTGACAAATTAGCATTATCTGCATCATCAGATTTAAATACATATGCTAATGGTAGTCCAATTGGTGCTGTATTAAATAAATCATCAATGGCTGAATATGTTCATCCTGAATATTATTCATTCTTAAATTCTGATCCAAGAATGACTAGTGATATGGAAAAAGTATTATCTGCATATATGGCATTAAATCCTATTACAAATGTAGATGCTACATTCCAAGATTTTGATATTACAAACTTAATTAATGGTTGTGAAATCACTTGGGAATCAAGCAATACTGATGTTATTCAAATTCAAAATAATGAAACAGTTTCTGCTTCATTCTCAGTTGAATCATCAGCTCACATTATGGTTCCTGATGAAACTACAATTGTTAAATTAACAGCAACTATTAGATATGCTACTGCAACTGTTAAGAAAGAATTTAATATTACAGTATATCCAAGAAAGCAATCTTTAGGATATTTAGAATCAACAGGTAATGATGTAATTAGAGTTTCTATTTATAGTGAATATTACGCTCCTGAAGTATATGCAGTTGATTCATCATCAATTAGTAATACTCCATTAGATCCAAGTTTATATGATTTAGAATATAAATATGAATATGCTGCAGATGGTAACTCAAATAAATTCTTCCCAATCGATAGAGTTTATACTTCATCTCCTGGTATTTATAAAGTAACTGCGACAGCAACTGATAAGTCTAATACATCTCTTAAATCAAGTTATACATTTAAGGTGTATGTAGTAGATCCTAACTGTTCAATTGACTTCATTAATAATGAAAGCAAAGTTGTATTAAGTGCTGATGGATTTGCAATTACTGGTAACTTATCTAATGTTGAAGGATATGTAAAAGCATATGTAACAACAACAGATGAAGGAGATTTAACTCCTGAACAAATCGTTAATAAAGCAACTGTACAAGATTATAAAGTATCTACAGATTCAGTAGTAGCTCAATTTGTTGCTGACAACAATGCTACAACAGATGTTGCATACTATATTTACTACACAGTTGTTAATGATAATTTATCTAACTTAGGCGAAGCTTCAGTTTATAAGGCAGTAGTTAATACTAAGGCTATTACAAGTGAAGATGAATTTACTAAGTTAGCAAGAACTGGTTCACCAAATTCTACAGATTATTCTAATACTTTAACAATCTTCTACTTGACTAAGGATTTAGATTATGCTGGAAAGACTTGGGATACTACAACTAAGGCTAAAGAATTCTCTGGATTATTCAATGGTAATAACCATACTATTAGTAACATTACAATTAACACTACACCATCTACAGAACACTATGTAAATGTATTCTATAAGGTTGTTAATGGTTCAATTATGAATGTTACATTTGATAAGATCAACTTCAAGTGCTTAGATTCTTCTAAGGGTAAGAGAATGGGTATCGTTGGTTCTATGAAGGGTGGATTTATCCAAAATGTTAAGATTACTAACTCATCATTTGTTGGTTATGAATCAGTTGGTGGTTTAGTTGGTCAAGTAACAGGTGGAGATACATTCATCAATAGATGTTCATTAATTAATCCTGAAATCTTCTTCGAAGTTACAACCGATACTGTATTCGATGCAAATACTACATATTATAGATATTCATATCAATCAAGTGATAATACTTATAACTATAATGAAATCGATCTAAAGAAAGAAGGATTAACAGGTCAAGCTATCCCTACAGGTGAAAAGGCAACTGATAAGATTTATGTTCTTCCTCAAAATTATAGAATTTCTTCTAAGAATAAGTATCAAGCTGGTTTAGTTGGTAATGCTCAAATCGCTGATAGTGCTACATACTTAAATATCACAATGACAAATAATTATGTTACAGGAACAATCGGTGATGGTAATGATACAGGTGGAAACACTGCTGGTATCTTAGGACGTTGTAAGAATGATTCTGATAAGTATATTGTTACATTAAATAACAACTACTTCAGAGGAACTGTTATATCAAAGGGTCAATATGGCGCTGGTATCTTAGGCGACTTAGATAATGGTTTAGGTTATATTAATGTTAATAATAACTTCTCATTCGTAAGATTTGTTTATAAGGGACAATATCTAGATGCTGACTTTAGATTCTTAGATTCTGTTGCTAAGGGTACTTATGCAGAAGTTCAAAAGTATGCTCATAAGAATTTAAATCCAATTATCGGTCGTGCTACAGGTGTTAACAATAAGTTATATAACTGTTTGGAAAACTATGGTAACTGGACTGAATATTATTCTAAACTAGTTAGTTCATTATCTGCAGTATATGGAATGCAAACATATGATGAAGATGAAAAGAAGATTGAAAGATATCGTATTTCTGAACAAACATTCAAGAACTACTTAAAGTTCGATACAAAAGTTTGGGATATTTATGAATCTTCAGAAATCTTTGAAGGTGTAGTTCATACTCAATATGATGCAAGATTAAAATAAACTAGCAAATATAATTAGTGCGTTGCGAAAGCAGCGCACTTTTTGTTTTAGAAAACCCCCAGCTAGGCTGGGGAGTTCAAATAACTTATAGATTTGCCCATAAAAAAACTTGTATAATTATTGTGTAGTCCGCCAACTGCACGATAATTATACAAGGAGATGATATCAAGTGAATGATAC
>JAFSWG010000037.1 GCA_017444645.1 Acholeplasmatales bacterium
ATAATAGAAAATATGCAGGTATTATTCCATTATTATATTATTCAAATCATTTAGATGTATTTGAAGAAGTATTGAAATACTTTGCAAATACAATATATCAAAAATATGGTTTATATTTACAATATTCAATGAATATATTAATTAAATTCTGTAAAGAATATAATTTACCATATGTAGAAATGTTGGAAGATGCTAAAAAAAGAGCTAAAGAATTAGATTATCCATCTAATCATGAATTTAAATACCAATTTTTACCAAGATTAGATGTTAAGTGGGAATAGAGAAATGACTTAAAAACATTTCTCTTTTTTTTAATATAATTAAATTGTATAATTTAATGTGATGGTGATTAATATGTTAAATCAATTTTCTAGAACAGCATTATTATTAAAAAATGAATCAATGGAAATATTAAAAAATAAAAAAGTAATTATTTTTGGTATTGGTGGAGTAGGAGGCTACGTATGTGAGGCTCTTGCTAGAAGTGGAATCTATAATTTCACATTAGTTGATAATGATGATGTTGCCCTAACTAATATCAATAGACAAATAATTGCGACATTTGATACTGTAGGTATGCCTAAGGTAGATGTTATGGAAAAAAGAATTTTATCAATTAATCCTGATGCTAAAATAGAAAAAAGACAATGCTTTTATTTACCAGAAAATGCAAATGAATTTGATTTTAATAACTATGATTATATAGTAGATTGTGTAGATACAGTTACAGCTAAAATATCAATCATAGTTGAAGCTAAAAAATGCAATAAGCCTATTATTTCAGCAATGGGTGCTGGAAATAAAATGGATCCATTAAAGCTAGAGGTAGCTGATATATATAAAACAAGTGTATGTCCACTTGCTAGAGTCATGAGATATGAGCTTAAAAAAAGAAGAATTAAAAGCTTAAAGGTTGTTTATTCTAAAGAAGAACCAATTAAAATTGATTCATCTATGATTGAAGAGGATACACATAAAAAAATAGTTCCAGGATCAAATGCTTTTGTTCCTACAACTATGGGCTTAGTTATCGCATCAGAAATAATAAAGGATTTAATTAATTATAAAAAATGAAAAAAAGAAAAAGAATAATTATAATATCAAGTATTATCTTGTTTTTATTAATATCTTATTTTTTAGGTGGTATTATTGCCTCTAATATTGTATTAAATAATATATTTGATAAAAGAGGTTCCGATTTATCATCTTTATTAAATGTAGAAGAAAGAATTTATAAGACAAGAAATGATTATGATATTTTAAAAGAAAGAACTGAATATTATTTTTATAATAATTATAATGAAAAATTAGTTGGATATTATTATAAAACAAATGATTCTAAAGGCTTAGTAATATCAGCTCATGGTATGACTAGTCAAGCTGATTCATTTGATGCTGAATATCAAAGCTATTTTGTAGAAAATGGATATGACCTATTTTCCTTTGATTTAACCGCATCAGGTAAAAGTGAAGGAAATAGTATGAGAGGTTTACATCAATCAGCATATGATGTATATAGTGCTTATACATTTTTAAAAGCTAATAATTTATTAGAAAATAATCTTATTTTAGTAGGACATTCATGGGGAGCTTATGGTGTTGCTACATCTCTATCACTTGGTGTAAAGGCTAATTATTTAATTACTTTTTCAGCATTTGATAATCCATATGATACATATATTAGATATAGTAAAAACTATATGGGTGATTTTATTAATTTAACGATACCTTCATTCTTTATATCAACTGAAATAAAATATGGTAAAAATAATAGACTAAGTGCTAGTCAAGCAATTAAAGATTCAAATATTAAATCATTAATTATCCATGGTAATAATGATAATAGTATTCCATATGATAATGAAGCATTATATAATCATGTTAAAGATTATAGTAATTGTGAAACATTATTATTAGATGGTATTAATCATAATAGACCATGGTTAAGTATAGAATCTATGGAATATGTTAATGATAATATAAATAATAAAATAAAAGAATTAAAGGATAATGAATTAGATACATTTATTAATAATATTGATAAAAATAAAACAACAGAATTATCAAATATTGTATTTAATAAAATAAATAATTTTTTAAATTAGGAGATTAAATAACTATGTTACTAGATATTATTATTCCTCAATATAAGGAAGATGAAAATATAATAAAATGTTTATTAGATTCTATAATAAATCAAAAGAATGTAGATTTTAAGGATATCAATGTAACTATAGTTAATGATGCATCTGATGTTAAACTATCTAATAAATTTTTATTAAAATATAAAAAATTAAATATTTGTTATGTAGAAAATGAAAAAAACACAGGACCAGGTTTAGCACGTCAAAAGGGTGTTGATGTAACAGATAATAAATACATAATGTTTTGTGATGCAGATGATGAATTATATAATGATACTGTTTTATCTAAAATAATAGAATTCATTAAGAAATTCCAACCCAATTATTTAGTAACTAATATTGCAGTAGAGGCAATAGTAAATAATGAAAAATCATTAATTATAAAGAAAAATAGAGATACCTTCCCATGGATGCATGGAAAGGTATATAAAAGATTTTTCTTAGAAGATAAAAAGATTAGATTCTGTGAGCATATTAGACATGTAGAAGATACATATTATACAACATGTGTTATTGGTTCTATGAATCCTAATGATATTTATTATTTAGATTTAATAACATATAAATGGAAAAATAATTTATCAAGCTTAACTAGAAATAAAAATAAATATTCATATACAGTATCTATTTTTGATGATTTCTTTAATGCTCCTATATATACATATGATTTCTTATGTAAGATTAAAAGTTATTATAGATATAGCTTTTTAATTAATTCAATGTTTGGTATTTATATAATGCTAAATTCTAATTTATTTGATTATAAGGAATTAAAAGAAGAAAAAGAAGATTATTTAAATAAATTAAAAGAATATTTAAAAACAAAAAGAAATATATTTGTTTTAGTAAAAAAAGAAGAATTAGAAAAAATGTTTAATGAAGAATTAAAACAATTAAAAATTAGAAATGGTGTAGAAAATATTTCTAAATCATTAGATGATTTTATAAATGAATTTATTACTATAAATAAGAATTAAATAAAGATGGTTTTTAATTATGAAAAATAATAAAATTATTAGCTTAATTATAATCTTAATAATATATATTATTGCGGCAATGATAGGATTTATAGCATATATTAATTTGCCTTTTGAATTTTATTTTAATTTATTAATTGCTGATGTAATATCTACAATTGTAGTATTTACATTTTCATTAATATTAAATAATGCATCCTGTTATGATCCGTATTGGTCTATTGCCCCATTATTTATTGTTGTTGCATTATTAATGAATAGACCATTAAATCTGCCAAGAATATTAGTTTCAATTGCGGTAATTGGTTGGGCAGTTAGATTAACAATCAATTGGATATATACATTTGATAACTTAAATTGGATTGATTGGAGATATGAATTGCTTAAAGATAAAAGTAAGAAATTATATCCAATAATAAATCTTTTAGGAATACATATGTTTCCAACCATTGTAGTTTATTTTTGTATTTTACCTGTTGTATTCATGTTTTATTATGAAGTTTCTATAAACCCATTAGTTATTGTTTTCTTTATTTTTTCTATTATGTCATTTACTATGCAAGGAATTGCAGATATACAGATGCATAAATATAGAAAGAATAGGAATGGAACATTTAATAGAAATGGTTTATGGAAATATTCTCGTCATCCTAATTATTTAGGAGAGATTTTAATGTGGATTAATATTGCTATAATCGCAATATCTGCGTTAGGTAATTATTATTTTTTAATAATAGGCGCTGTTATTAATACATTAATGTTTATATTTATATCCATTCCTTTAGCTGAAAATCATCAGAAGGATAGAAAAGAAGGATTCTTAGAATATAAAAATGAAACAAGAATGTTATTACCTATTTATAAAAAGAAGAATAATTAAGAACAAAAGTTTATTTTTGCATAATTATAAATAATGTGTTAAAATCATAAAAGATGGTTTTAAAAAATAAAATACTGGGGGGAGGGAGTTAAATGAAAGACAATAAAAAGAAGAATAAAAAGAAATTTACAATTATTGAGCTTGTAATAATTGGAATTGTTATAACAGCTTGTATTGTTTTTATAGCTATAGAAATGGCAGCTCCTGGCTCTAGTGTAGGTTCTTGGGTTAAAGAAAATATTTTGGATACAGAAAAAGCTGGACAGGATTTTATGAATCATTTACCTGTTTTAATCCAAAGTATTATATACGTTGTAATTATTTATGCTGTATGTAAGCTAATTAGAATTATATTTGAATTTATAATGAAAAAATCTAATCGTGCTAGAACAGTAGTTATATTACTTGATGGTTTAGTAAAATATGCATGTGCTATCGCAATTATTATTTTCGTATTACAAGCAGTAGGTGTTAACTCAACAGCTATTTTCGCATCAGTTGGTATTTTAACACTAGTAATTGGTTTAGGTTGCCAAAGCTTAATCGCAGACGTAGTGGCTGGAATGTTCATTATATTTGAAAATGAATATAATGTAGGTGAAATAATTACAATCGGAGATTTCCGTGGTACAGTAACTGAAATTGGTATTCGTGATACAACAATTATGGATGCCGCAGGTAATATTTCAAGTATAAATAATTCTGAAATTTCTAGTGTTATTAATTTATCGAGAGAATTATCTTTGGCAGTAGTAGATTGTGAATTCCCATATGATGTACCTATTGAGGTAGTAGAAGGATTATTAAAAGATAATTTTGATAATTTTAAGAAAAGAATTCCTGCAATAATTGAAGGACCTTTCTATAAAGGTGTATCAGGATACGGAGCTTCAAATGTAGCTGTAAAAGTAGTAGCTAAATGCCATGAAGAGGATAGATATCAGGTTCAAAGAGATTTACTTCGTGAATATAGAAAAGTATTTACAGAGGCAGGTATCGATTTATCATTCAATCAAGTTGTTGTTCAAAATTATCAGCCTACAGAATATCATTTAACTAAGAAGATGAAACAAGAGGCTGAACAATTTATTGATGAACAAAAGGAATTATCAAAAGATGTTGATGGTGGAGCTGATAATAAGCAATAAAAACGGCTCTTTCCAAAATTAGGTAGTTTTGTAGATAGCTACCTAGAAATTGAAAGAAATATAAAAATGGATGTTATACATACTTCCAAAGTGAGGTAGGTACCAGTTTAGTAGACAAAAAAATAAAAAATGGTACTAAGATAACTTTATAAGAAATAAAATATGGTTACTAACAGAAATAAGTTGGTAACCATTTTTATATGAAAGGATCTTAGTATTATGAGATATGTTAGATTAGAATTGTTATACATAATAATAAACAAAAAAGGAAATAATTATTTAGATGATGTTTGGCTAGCCATATCAAATTCATTTCAAGAAAACATATCCGATACACTTGAGAAAATATCTAATATTTTTTCTAAAGTATCATCATTTGTAAAAAATATCACAGACACTTTATCGGATTCATTGCTTCCATTTATTGAGTCGATTAACAAAATAACTTCGTCTTTTAAAGGATTTGAATTAAATACTGCTAAGATAGATAGCTTATTAAAGAAGTGGGATAAATATGGGTGGTGTTTTACAAATTTTTCTTCTTTTTCTAATGTAGATTATGAACTAAAGACAATTTAAGAAGCTGATGAGATACAAATTAATAAACATAAGGATGAAATTATTACATCAATGATTAATGAAATATCAACCTATACTGAATACAAGGATGATTTAGCTGAGGCGATTATTTGTTATAATGAAGGACATTATAAAGCATCATTAATGATTATTTTTTCAATCATTTCAAATATTCTTTTATTGTTGAAGTTTCTACAATTAATCATACTATCAACATTAGTTAAAATAGCTTCTCTTAGGGGAATATTCTTCCTATTACAGTATTCGACAAAGTAACCTCAGTTATCTTTGAAAACATCTTGAATGGTAATATGATTATTTTCTTTTCTAGCGCAAGTGAGATTATTAAGTTTATTATATTCATTTTCGTAAACATCATGTCCAGCTTTAGCAGCATCTAAAAGAAGATGAGAAAGGTATCCTCTTTTAGCGTGAGCATAATAAGGGTTAGATTTAATTTCTAAAGGTAAATAATCAGTTACGATAGAAGCCATAAAATCACCACTATCTATAATACAGGAAAAAAGCCAAAACAAAAAGATTTAAAATCTTTTGGAATTCTATTTTTTATGTAAAATAATACAAAATTTAATATATGTGTTTTAAAAACATGCTATAATGATATTAAACTCATTACAGTTACAAACAAGATAGGAGACACTTTATGAAAAAAAGATTATTATCGATAGCAGCATTAGCAATCTCAAGCTTTATACCATTCATGCTTACTTCCTGTGGAACAAAAACAGAGACTTCATCGAATATACCTATAACAAGTATTGTAGAAACCTCAGTTGAAATTACTGCCTCAAGCAATGTGTATTTTTTGGGAAATGATGCAAATAAAATAAAAATTTCCTACAGCATTTCAGAAAATTTAGCTAGCCTTAATAAAAATATTTCCTTTGATTTAATGGATAATATTTGTGATGGAAAGATTACACAAGAAGGAGATAGCTATTATTTTACTGCTAAAAATATAGGTAGCGTAAAAATCATAGCGAAATATGATAATTACAAATCAAACATAATAACTATCACATGTAAAAATGCGGATACAACGGTTGCAGATTTAATGGATTCAACTCTAAATATAAGTGGTGGTGTTGTCTTTGGACAAGAATATGATTTAGGCATCGATCCATCTGAGGCTTCACATTATACCATTGATGGAGCAGATGGCATTTTAAAAATTAATGAGAATGGAAAGCTTGAGGTTTTAGGTTTAGGAAAAGGTAAAATCACACTTAAAAATCAAAATGCAGTCATTTATGAAGGAAGATATACGGTATATAATTCCGTTCTTTCCACGATATTAAAAGAAGATTTAATTGCCAAAGGCATTATTGAAAATAAGGCTTCAAATGTTGAAAATGATATGCTTTCAAATATTAAAGAGCTTGATTTAAATGGAGAATTAATAAATGATCCAACTGCTAGTTTTGGTATAAAGTATTTAAATGCTCTTGAGTCCTTGGATTTATCTAATAATGATTTGACGGATGCCTCATTTTTAATTAATATATCCAATCTTAAGAGATTAAATTTAAAAAATAATTATTTTTCTGATATTTCCTCTGTTGTTGAAAATGAGAATCTAGAATATTTGGATTTATCGAATAATAATTTATCTAATATTACAAAGCTTCAATTCTTATATGAGATAAAAGACTTAGATTTATCTGGTAATCATATAACGGATGTAAGTTCATTAAGTACATCCTATTCCCTAGAGTCTTTAAATTTGAACAATAATAAAATTAGTAATTTTAAGGATTCATTATCTGGATTAGAATATTTAAAAGAATTATACGTAGGTAATTGCGATATTCCATTTACGGATATTATTTCTTTAAAATATTTAAAGAATATTGAAGCATTAGATATTTCAGGTACGGATCCTACATTAGATAATCTGTTGATTTTAAATAAGCTTAATAAATTAATATTAAGCGATTGTAAATTATCTGAAAAGGATATTACAAAGCTTAATAATCTAACCAATTTAGAGTATTTAGATATATCTAATAACGACATTGATACAGTTTCTTACGGAAATGGATTAGATGCATCTAAGCTCACTAAGATTCATACGCTAAAGATGGGAGGTAATGCATTTTTAGAGATGCCTTTACTATCTTCTTTTACGAATCTTAAGGCACTTGATTTATCCAATTCATATAATTTAATAGATGTATCTTCTATATCAAATTTAAAGATTGAAGAATTAGTATTGGATAATTCAAATTCTATTGATATATCTGAAAATAAGTTTGAAGATATGTTGGATTCTTTATCTGACTTAAAGAGATTATCTGTCGTTGGTGGATTTAATTTCTTGAACAAGGATTTATATAATAATTTAATTTCAAAAGTAGAAAATGGTACAATAAGTTTAAGATTCTTAGATGGCATTTATGTAGATAATAATACAGTTTATAATTATAAGAAAAATGTAATCTTTGGTATGGATGAGTTTTTAAGCATTTGTACACTAGAAGAAGATGGTTCTTATACAATTAATGATTTAGCCGATAGAAGACAAATTGTATTAGCTCTTGCAAATGATCAAGCATCTACTGCAACAGCCACATATAAATTCAATGTAAGCAAATCCTTATTTAGATTAGATGTATTCGGAAACACGTATAAAACATATGATATTCGATTCAAAGTTGAAGATAGAAAGGAATCATCTTTTACGTTTGGATTCTATGATTTTAATGATGCAATATCTAAAAAAGAGCCACTTATTCAAGCCGCAAGTGGTAGTAAAATTATTTTGACAGGTGATGGTAAATCCACCTTAAAGTCTAAGGTAAAGGATAAATCACCAAAAGCCTTAATAGATTGTTATGATATTTATATTAAATATTCCAACGTAACAAATTCAAGTCTAAACATTATAGGTGGTGAAGCCTCAAAGGGCGAAAATGGCCATGATGCAGATACTGGTGATAGAGAGTATAAAAATGGCAAGAAGGGATATAATGCTACTTATACTATTGTTTGTAATTATATATCCATAAACAAATGTAACGTTAAAGTTGTAGGCGGTACTGGTGGTGAAGGTGGAAACGGAGGAAAATCAACCTCAGGCTTCCTTACAATGATAGATAATTATAAAAAAGGTGGAAACGGCGGTAATGGTGGTACCGGTGGTACTGCAGTTTACTGCAAAGATTACTTTATTTATGATTTAACTACACTAGAAGCCGGAAAGGGTGGAAAGCCTGGTTCTGTAGGTAAAGGATTCAATGACGATACATATTGGTATGGTGATAAAGGCAAAAATGGTTCTGATGGAAAGACCATAGTTGTAGAAGAGAAGTAAAGTTAAATCCGATGATGTAGGTTATACATGAACTTACATATCGGATTTTTTAGTAATATCTAAGTAAAGCGTTTTTATATTTTTTTTGCAAATAAATAAATAATATGTTATAATATCTTGAGTTTTGGTTTTTTTAAATTAAATTTATACGAAGGGAGAGTATATTTATGTCGAGACTGAAAAGATTTAGAGACGAATTTCAATACCAGGGTAGTGAATACAATCGTCCTATTTTAGAAGCTAAGCCAATTGCTGCTATAAAACCTATTTTTAATCCTAAAGAATCAAAAAACTCTCCTTTTGAAACAAAAAGTACTAGGGTACCAGAGTACTATAATGATAATTTAGGTATGACCATTGAAGAAGAACAAAACAACAGAAGTAATTCTTACAATGATAATCAAAATAAATATAATGAAAATGGAAATAAAGATTTAACAAATAATGCCGATACAGGTTCAGATATATCTAATGACAGTTCATTTGGATCTGAGGGAAATGTAACAGATGGTTTAGGCGGTACTGAAGCTGGTGGAGAGGCAGCAATAGAAGCTGCAACATCTACTGCAGTATCATCTTCAGCCACAGTAGTTTCAACTGCGTCATTAACTGGTGGTGTAACAATTATTTCAGCATGCGCTGTTGTTGCGGTAACCGTTGGTGGAAATATTATGAATACTCCACCTAAATTTGAAAATTTAATGTATGAACCAGGTACAGATTATTTAATTTATGAATATGATATAGATGATTTCCAAGAAGGACAAACTTATAAATTAAAAGTAACTTATGGAAATAGAGTAATTTTTGAAAAAGAAATTGAAGAACCAGGTCATCATAAAGAATTATTAACAGGATTAATTCCAAATAGAACATATGATTTCCAAATCTTAGGTACTAATGGTGAATTTGGAGATATTGAATATTATACATTCCAATGTTGTACAACTAAATTAGATGAACCAGAAGCTGTATTCATTTTCGATTCTAAAATTGACTATGAAGAAGGAATATTTGATATAGTATATGATATCTATATCTCTGATTATTTCCATACAGGTAGTGATACATATCTAGAATTATATACAGGTGAAAATCTAATCAGAACTGAAAAAGTATTAGATAATGAAGGCTTCTTTAGAGGTGCCTTAACTAATTTACCTGATGGATATGAAGTTGGTGCGATTGTCTATACTACATATTATGACAAGGTTATTGAAATCGGTAGATTTGGTTATGTTGCTAAATATCCAGATGATTTCAATGGTAACGAAAATAAACAAATTGCCACATTTGATTTTACAGAAGAATCATTTGCGAATACATTTAATAAAGAAACAGGTATGCAAGAATTAGTAATTAGTACTAATTTTGATAATACCCTAGATACAAGAGAATCATATAGAATTGATTTATACGATATGGAAGAGAATTTAATAGACTCTAAAATATCTTCTGAAAAGGAAGTATCTTTTAGTGTGCCTGCATATTATAAAAAGGTTAAGGCTGTCTTAACACCAATAAAAGAAGTAGGACCTAAAAATACTAATGTTCAATCTAAACAAGGTATAACAAAAGAATTTGAACCAATAATAATTGAATATGAATTTAACCCACCTCTATTTAGTGATGAAAAGATAGAGTTCTTTAATAATGGTTATAATTTTAGTTTATTTGCAAATAGTGAAATACTTACAGATGCAATATTAAGTGTAGGATTTATTCAAAATAATGCAGATGGAACTAAAAATGAAAAATATTTTGAATTAGAAAATGCAGAATTCAGTCAAAATGTTTTAACATCAATTGATGGTTCTATTCTAATAAAAGATGTATCTAGTATAGATGTTGAAATATATTTAGGCGAATATGTTATAGGTAAATATACATATACTATACCTGAGAATGCGCCTACAGAAGAATTAAATAATGATTTCTTATCTACTTATTCATTAACAAATAAGAGTATCACACAAGAATATAATAATGGTAATTATGAATTAACTATTGATACTAAATTTAAACAAGAAGTAGCAAATGAATCATATAAATTAGAAATATATAATAATGATGAATTACTTGATTCTATAGAAAATACTACAGATGCCGTTAATACATTTACTATTCCTGCATATTATAAAAATATTAAGGTTGTATTAACACCATTAAAAGAAATGGTTACAGGAACAGTAGAATTTGATACAACAGAAGTAGAATATACATTTGAACCTGAACTAATTATTGATGAAAAGATTAGTTATTTTAATAATGGTTATATTGTTAGTTTAAAACCTAATTCATTAGTATTTAATGAAGATGATGTATTCACATTAGAAATAACTGAAAATTATAAAGATGAAACTATTGAATCAAGAAAATTAACATCTGAATTCAGTGGTGAATTAAATAAAGATATCATAACATCAACAGATAGTTCTATACTATTAAGTGATATAAAAGATATTGATGTAGTAATAAAATTAGGTGATGTAGTAATTGGTAAATATAATTATGATTTATCTAATGTTGTAACTACAGAAAATATGCCATATTTATCTACATATACTTTTAATGAAGATAGTATTAGTACAGTATTTGATAAAGAAACAGGTATTAATACAATAATTGTTAACACAGGATTTACTCAAAAGAGCGAATATGAAAAATATAGAATTGATATTTTAGTTGATGATGAAATAATTGAATCATCTGATGCAATTACTTCATCAAGTATTGATATAGAATTAGAGGCATACCATAATAATATAACAATTAATTTTGTTAGAATTAAAGTCAATAATGAATTAGAAGCTATTTCATTAGATTATATAACAGAACCAGCTTTATTTAGTAATGGAATTGAATACTACAATAATGGTTATATATTAGATATTGCTGCAAATGAAGATGTATTTGAGGAAGCTGATTCATTACATGTAATTGTTTATCAAAATAATAACGATGGTTCAACAACTGAATTTAGTTATGATTTTAATTTATCTTTAAATGAAGAAATATTAACATCAGAAGATGAATCTATATTACTTAAAGATGTATCAAGTATTGAAGTAATTATTACATCAAATGATATTACATATGGTAGATTTGTTTATGAAATACCAGAAGATATTCCTTCTGCGAAATTATCAGATAAATTCATGTCTACATATACATTTAATGAGGATTCAATTACTGCTGTATTTGATAAAGAAAATTTAGAATATAATGTTACAGTTCTAACTGATTTTGATAATACAGATCATGAAAATGAAAAATATAAGATTGAAATAATTGATAATAGTGGTGTTTTAGTAGATCCAATTGCTACTATTACATCAACTAACGCTAGTGAAACATTGTCTATCCCTTCAATCTATAAAGATATAAAGGTTAGATTTGTACCTTTAAAAGATATGGCTGATAGTACAACTATAGATTTTAGTGCCAAAGAAGTAGAAAGCATTTCTACACCAGCATTATTTAATGATTTAAGTGATGCTATATCTTATTATAAAGATGGATATATCTTTGATTTGACAGCAAATAATACCTTATTTAATAATGGTGATACTTTTAGTGTACAAATTATTGAAACATATAGTGATGATACAACTAATGAAACAAATACATTTGAATTTAGTGAATCAATCACTAAAGAAATAATGACATCTTTAGATGGATCTATATTGTTAGAAAACATTAAGAGTATTCAAATAATTATTACATTATATGATGTAGTATTAGAATCATACACATATGATACAACTGAAGTTACTACTACAGAAAACTTATCATATAAGTCTACATATACATTTAATGAAGATAGTATTAGTTCAGCATTTGATAAAGAAACAGGTATTAATACAATAACTGTTAATACAGGCTTTGATCAAGCTAATGAATATGAAAAATATAGAATAGATATTTTATATAATGATGAAATTATTAAATCATCTGATGTAACTACAAATTCAAGCGTTAGCTTAGAAATAGAATCTTATTACGATAATATAGTAATTAAATTCACTGAAATAAAAGGTGAAAATGAATTAGATTCAACACCTGTTGAATATGAGACACCTGTATTATTTACAGGTAAGAATATAGATTATTATAATGATGGTTATGAAATTAATATTACAGCTAATAAAGAATATTTTACTACAGATGATAGCTTTACAATTAAAATAAAAGAAATATATAAAGAATCTGATATAGCAAGAGAGCCTAGAGAATTAGATAAAGATTTCATTTATTCATTAGATAAAGTAGTAATGACTGATGGTTTATTATCTGAATTATCAATCTTAGAAATAACTATTTTATATAATGAAATAGAAATTTATAAAACAATTGAAGATTTATCTAAAGCAACTCCTGAAAAAAATATGCCATTTTTATCAGAATATTCATTTGAATTAACTGATATATCTAATGAATATGATCTAGAAAATGGTAAGAATACAATAACTATTAATACAGGATTTGTACAAAAGAGTGATTTAGAATCATATAAGATTGTATTATATGATGGAGAAAATATAATAACTGAAGCAGAGGCAACAACTGATTCAACAGTCACTTTAGAATTATATTTATATCTTAAGAATTTCACTGTTAAATTGATTAGAATAAAAGATGATTATGAATATGATCCTATTGAATTAGAGTATGAATCTATACCTATTTTATTCAATACAACAGTAGATTGGTATACTAATGGTTATGTATTAAATATTATTCCAAATGAAGAAATTTTTAATGAAGATTCCGGTCTTACATTACATATTATTGAAGTGTATGCTGATCAAGAGCTTGATCAAGGTGGAGAGGTCGTAGGTGAATACCATCAACAATACATGCTAACAGGTGATGGATCTACGCCTATTACTGATTTAGTGAGATTAGAAGTATCAATTAATAGTGCTGATGATGTTTGTTTAGAATCATATGATTTTGTATATGATGGAGAAAACAATGGAGATTTACCTTATAAATCAACATTTACATTATCAGAAGATAATATTACAAAAACATATAATAAAGCTGATGATACAGTAACACTTACAATTGATACAGGCTTTGTACAAAAATCTGATTTAGATCATTTTAGAATTGATATTTTAGATGGTGATGATGTAATTGGTACAGCTGACAATTTGGTTAATAATGAAATTTCAACATCAGTAAGTATTAGTATTCCTGCTAGTACTAAAAATGTAACAATTAAATTAACTCCAATAAAGAGTTTATTAGAATTTACTGATTTAGTTGAAACAATAGAAGAATATGATGCAAGTGTTACATTATTTACTAACCCTGAAGGTGTTAGATATTATGAATCAGGATTCTCATTTGAAATCCATGCAGATACAAAAATATTTAATCCAGAAGAGGATGCCTTAACAGCAACTGTTACAGTACGTTTTAATGATGAATCATATAGAACTATTGATGATTTATCATTTGAAGATTTATTGTTAAGTACTGAAATTGATATTTCTGAATATGATAAAACAATTTCAGATTTAGCAAGCTTTGATATTGATATATCATTAAACGGTAGTATTATCCATACATTCTACTTTACTTATGAATCATTACCTATTACGATAGATCAAACAAGTATAGCAGTAGATGATGATGGTAATATTTCATTTGATTATTCAGTTACTCTACCTGATGGTGCAACATTAAACTCAATATCAGGTATGTTTATAGGTGCAAATGATCAAATTGAATTAGATGCATTATCTGGTTCAATAACATTAACTGAATTAACAGCTAGTACTTTAACTCCTAGCTTATATATCAATTACACAACTAAAGATGGTGAAACTGTTGAAATGCCTCTATCTTATGTTGGTGAATTAGATTTAGGTCTTGAAATAACTACATCATCTTATATCACGTATACTAATAGTGAATTAAATGTTAATATTAAATTTGATGTAGAAAAAGATGGAACGTTGGTTAATGCAAATCTTGAATTACAATATAAAGAATCTGGTTTTGTTGAAAATCCAGATACTGGTGAATCTGAAGAATCTATTGATTATAGAGATCCTGAGGTAATTAATACATATGAAGGTAAATATTTCCAATTTAAACCAATTACAGAAGAAGGAACTAATGGAAAAATATATTTAACTTATAAAATAACTTCAAATGGATTTGACAATGAAGAAAAAACAATTAATATCACTAAATCAATAATTCAAGAATATGCTTCATCAGGTACAGAGCTGTTCAATTATGAATCTAGTGTTCAAGGTTATAGTGATTCAAAATATATTAATTATATTAAAACAACAAATACTGATGGTACAGTAAATTATTATTTTGATACTGGATTTAGCGATAATTCATCTAACCATAATGAAAGAATTATGTATACTTATACAGTAGATTCTAAGACAGTATATAAATATACAGAATTCTTTACTGATAGCTACTTTGCATTAGAAAATGTAGAAGACTTAAATTACGACTTTAAGCTTATGATTTTCTATAATTATACTGATGGCTTATCATATTGTAGTGAAAGTGCGTATGGTGAAGCTTTAGATTCAGATAATGTAATTGATATATCTAATTCTACAATTAGTGAAGATGAAATAGATTTAGAACCTTATACTATAGTTGATTTTAGTTTAGAAACTACATCTGTAGATTTATCAGAACCTATTAGTATTGCATATAAAGGTAATAATTATAGTATTAGTATTCCATTAAATGGTGATGGTAATATTGATATATCTGATAATGGTTATTCAGGTACTGATAATGATTTACAATATAATGTGACATTAGATGGAAGTACTTTAACATTTAATTTAAGATTTAAAGGCTCTCCTACAATTCCATTAAATGATAATTTACCTACTGTTTCATTCAACTATGTACCTTATATAATTGCTAAGATTGGTCAAGCAAATATTAAAAATTATGAATCATTATCTGAAACTGTTGAAACAGAAATAGCTAAATATATGGCTACATATAATCTAGATTCATTTAATATAGAAGATTTAGAAAAATATGAAAATAGTGATGGCTATAATAAAGTATATTTCCAAATCCCAGAATTTGATTCTAGTGATAAAAGGGATACATATTTGATATTAGCATATTATAATGATGAAGTAATTGCTGAAAGCTATTATAGCTATAATTATAATATGGCAGAAGTTAACACACCGATAGTGTATGATAATGTATCATATAAGGTTGTATTTGTTAAAAATATAGATGATGATTATTGGAATCCTAAATATCAAGCATATATAGATGAAATAGATTTAGGAACATTGACATTTACTAGTGTTGATGCATTAGAAAATGTTAATGTAACATTAGATGGAAATAGCTATAGTATTTCAGCAAATTTAGTTAGTGGCTATACATCTAATTCCGATAACACATTTGTAGCTAAGGTAATTGAATATTATGATGATGGTACAAATTCAGAAGAAATAACATTAGATGATGGTATTGGTGTAGATGCTCCGATATTGTTATCTAATGAAGCAAATTTAAAAATCTCAAGTGTTAAATTATCAATTTACATGAGTAATAGTAATGATAAATTAGTATATGAAAAAACATTTGTAAATCCTGATATAACATTAGATGATTATACATATAATGATGGTGATGATTATATTAGCTTACCATATAGTATTGATTTACCTACAGGTGCAACAATAACTGAAGGTTCTATTCAATATAATGGAATATCTACTGAAATTGGTGAAGCTTCAGGAAATTATATAATTAGTGAATTACAAAATAGTAGTATTTATTTAACATTTAATATTCAATATGAGGTTGATGGTATAACATATTCTGTATCTAAAAATATAGAAAAGCAATTAGAATCTGTATTAGATTTTGATTATGAAATAAAAGCATATACAGGTTCAGATTATTATTATAGTTTTGAACGTGAATTAGCTGATAGCAATCATCCGTTCTATTATGATGATAAAACAAATTTAGTATGCTATTATGATTCAGCCCAAGATGCTTATATCAGCAATCAAACGGGTGAAGTTACTGGATACTATTTTGAAAATAATACGTTCTATGATGCAGATGGTAATGAACTTCAAGGATCATGGAATACAGTTTATAATACTTATTTATATGTGGTTGAAGGAAGCTTGTATGAAAATATTGGCTGTTTCAAGCTTCTTTATACTGATTCAAGCTGTGAAATAAATGTAACTAAAGCTGGAGGCAGTATATTTAATCCTTCAACAGGAGCTGAAAGTGATACATCGAGTCAAGGTGATCCATACTCATTAAATACATATACAATTTCTTCACCACCACAAACATTAAAGCTTACAATGCTTCATGAAGAAGTTGGATATTACTTAGATTATCCATTTATATATTCAGTAAATAACTGTGAGCATGAATTTGAAGTAACTTATAATGGTGAAACATTGATAACTAGAACAATTTCATATAGTGAACCACTAAAGAAAGCAGATATTAATAATTTTATTGATGATTCAGCGTTTACAACGAGTGACTCAAATGATTCAGTCACATTAAATGATGATGGAACAATTAATTTAACTATTAATACTGGTTTTGATAATACAGTAGATTCTAATTATGTATATAAATTGATTTTATATGAAGATACAGATTTTAGCCATGAATATCATTCAAATGAATATGATATTGTAGCTTATGAGTCAGATTACTTAACAGAATCAACTGTTCAAGTAAGTAACGTTACAAGAACAAATTTAGTTGCGGTAGTGAAGTTATATTATCATGATAGTAGTTCGGGTGAATATGCTGAATGTGATATTACAAAGGAACTTGGATTTGTAAATTCACCTATGTATTCTGATTATGATGGATATTCATCTAGTGATCAAAAGTATTATAATAAATTGTATATAAATACAGATTTTATTAATCCTGATTATTTAGATGGTACAATGGATCTTCAAGTTACATTACATGGAACTAATTATGAAATAGATTTATCTAATATAGAAGAACAAACTTTATCAAGTTCTACATCAGCAGTAGTATCTACTGATGTAGACGGTTTAATAACAGTAACTATTAAAGCATCTTCTGGTTCAAGCTATGTTAGAGGATCTGCTACTATAAGTTATGGTAATTCAACAATTGGTTATACTGACATTACATATACAATCTAGGAGGAGAGGAAAATGGAAGATAACAAAAAGAAAAACAAAAAGAAATTTACAATTGCGGAGTTGATAGTAATTGGAATTGTTATAACAACATTTTTGGTGTTTATGATAATTGAAATGGCCGCACCAACATCAGCTGTTGGTTCATGGGTAAAGGATAATGTTTGGGATACAGAAAAAGCTGGAAAGGATTTTATGAGCCATTTACCTGTTCTAATCCAAAGCATTATATATGTAGTAATTATTTATGCAGTATGTAAGCTAATTAGAATTATCTTCAGAGCGAAGATGGAAAAATCCGATCGTGCTAAAACAGTAATTACATTACTTGATGGTTTAGTAAAATATGCATGTGCTATCGCAATCATTATTTTCGTATTACAAGCAGTAGGTGTTAACTCAACAGCTATTTTCGCATCAGTTGGTATTTTAACACTAGTAATTGGTTTAGGATGCCAAAGCTTAATCGCAGACGTAGTAGCTGGAATGTTCATTATATTTGAAAATGAATATAATGTAGGTGAAATAATTACAATCGGAGATTTCCGTGGTACAGTAACAGAAATTGGTATTCGTGCAACTAAAATCTTAGACGCAGCTGGTAATATCAAAATCATTAATAACTCAGATATTTCAAATGTAATCAATATGTCTAGAGAATTATCTCTAGCAATTGTAGATTGTGAATTCCCATACGATGTACCTATTGAGGTAGTAGAAGGGTTATTAAAAGACAATTTTGATAACTTTAGAGAAAGAATTCCTGCAATAATTGAAGGACCTTTCTATAAAGGTGTATCAGGCTATGGTGATTCAAACGTAGCTGTAAAAGTAGTAGCTAAATGTAAAGAAGAAGATAGATATCAAGTACAAAGAGATTTACTTCGTGAATATAGAAAAGTATTTACAGAGGCAGGTATCGATTTATCATTCAACCAAGTTGTTGTTCAAAATTATCAGCCTACAAATTATCATGTAACTAAGAAAATGAAACAAGAGGCTGAACAATTTGTTGATGAACAAAAAGAATTATCAAAAGATGTAGATGGTGGAGCTGACCATAAAGAATAAGCAATAAAAAAACTCGGGCAACCGAGTTTTTATTTTTCTATAAGGTCAATTGTTATTGTTTTAGCTAAATAAAGAAGAATAGCTATTTCATTACTTTGCCAAATTCTTGATGTTCTTTCTAAGGCATACATTATATATCCATAATTATTATTTGTAGTTCTTAATTTAGTAATTAATACAGAAGATGTATTATATTTTCTAGTAGCTTCATATAGATTTGAATCTATAGCCTTTAGATCATTACTATGATTAGTTTTAATTATTTCATTATTAAATTTAGCTTTAGATAAATCTATTCCATCTCCGAATTTAGATAAATCATCTAAATTAAATATTTCTCCATTTGCATTTATATAGAATAAATAATCTAATCTTAATGTTTTCTTTATATATTCAGAAGCTTCATTACATTTAGATTTAAAATCTATATTATTCATAAATGCTGAATGTATATTTAATAAGATAGTTGCTTCATCATCATTAACTAATTTTTTAATTTGTAAATCTTTATGTTTTTCATGTACATAAATGATATAACAATTTCTACCTTTTAATTTACCTCTATATAATGTTTTATCTGCCATTTCAAATAAATCTTCATAAGTAGAAGCATTAGTAGGGAAAACTGCACTACCAATAGTACCAGTGATATAAGTAGATTCGTCACCTATAGTAATATTTTTTCTTAATACTGTATTATTATGATTCATATCATCATAAAAATCATGGATTTGGTTATATTCATTATGTTTGAATATAACAATAATGAATTCATCTCCACCAAATCTTCCAGCAACGCCTGTATCACCTAAAAATGATATTAAATCATTTCCAATTGTTTCTAATACCACATCACCAGCAGTATGACCATAATTATCATTGATATTTTTAAAATTATCTAAATCTAACATAGCCATTGTGAATGGAACATTATTATTAATTAATTCTTTAATAAATTCAACCATATATTTTCTATTAACTAATCCAGTTAATGGATCAAGCATATATTCAATTTTAATAAATTTAGAAAGAGATTTAAAATATTTATATTTTGATAATGTTTCTTCGGTATACATATTTTTATTTCCTTTCATCTTTCTTAATTAATTTTAAATTAACATGACAATACCCAGTTGGATTTTTAATTAAATAATCCTGATGAAATTTCTCAGCTAAATAGAAATTATCTAAAGGTAATACTTCAATTTTATAATTTGGTTTTAAATTATTTTTAAAGTAATTAATTATAATATTATAATCTAAATTATCGATGTAATAGACACCGCTTCTATATTGATGACCAACGTCTTCACCTTGCTTATCAACAGAATAAGGGTCAACAAATCTTAGGAAATGTTCTAATAATTTTTCTAAAGATATTAAATTGTCATCATAATCAATTTTAACTGTTTCCGAATGTGTAGCAATTCCATGCTTTAAATCCTCATATTTTGGATTTTTAATATTTCCGTTAGCATAGCCAACCTTAGTGCCAATTACACCCTTTAGTGATTGAAAATATGCCTCTACACCCCAGAAACAGCCACCAGCGATATATATTGTTTTCATATAAAACCTCACTATTTAAAGTATAACATAATTAAAAAAAATAATAAAGCACGGCGCTATTTTTTGTTCATCAAAAAAATAAAGTATATTTAAGTGAAAAGAATAATTGACTATCTAATTAAATTGTATAAAATAGATATGAATGAAGAAGTAAGGAGTCTTTTAAAATGATTAATTTAAAAAATGACTATAATACAATTGGAGATAAAAAAATATTAAACGAATTACTAAAATATAGTGATGAAAAATATATTGGGTATGGAGAAGATATTAAAACAAAAGAATTAAACACATTAGTTAATAATATTTGTAATAAAGAAGTAGATACATATGTATTGGCTGGTGGTACATTAAGTAATGTTATTGGTTTAAATCAAATGCTAAGATATCCATATGAAGCTGTAATAACTGTAGAATCAAGCCACATTAATGTACATGAAACAGGGGCAATAGAAGCAACAGGTCATAAAATAATATATACACCTAATATTTTAGGTAAGATTGATATTTCAAAAATCAAGGATACATTTTATAAATATCAAGATAATCATATGGTTATGCCTAAGGCATTATATTTAGCTAACGCAACTGAACTTGGAGAAGTATATACCTTAGAAGAATTAAAAGAAATATCTAAGATATGTAAAGAATTAAATCTATATTTTTTTATTGATGGTGCAAGATTACCTCAGGCATTAGCTTCAGCCAATTATAAATTATCTGATGTTGCAGCTTTATGTGATATGTTTTATTTAGGTGGAACAAAGCTTGGCTTACCTTATGGTGAATTATTAATTATAGTTAATGAAGAATTAAAGAAAAATTTTAAATATTTAATAAAAAATAGATTAGGAATGCTTGCTAAAGGATTTGTTGGTGCTATAATGTTTTTAGCATTCATAAAAGATGATTATTATTTATCTCTAGCTAAAAAATCAATTGATCTAGCTAATATCATTAGAGAAGAATTAAATGATTACTTGATTTATCCTAATACAACTAATCAAGTATTTATTAAGATTAATAATAATGATATTAATAAATTAAAAGAAAAAATAGAATTTGAAGTATGGGAAAATACTAATTCGTATACAGTAATTAGATTAGTAACATCAATTAATACGACAAAAGAAGAAATAGATGAATGCGTAAAAATAATTAAGAATTTATAGGATTTTTTATGGATACTGTGTTAATTATTGCTAATGTATTATCTTTAATTGGAAATGCATTATTTACATTATCATCAATTTTAAGAAATAAAAAGAAGATATTATTATGCCAGTCTTCTAATTATGTTTTAGCAGTTATTTCTGAATTTATGACTAAGGCTTATAGTGGTATGGTCCAAGAAGCAATGTCTTTTATTAGAAATATCATTTTATTATTTGTTAAATCAAAAAATAAAATTGCTAAATTAATTATTACATTAGTATGTGTTACTATTGCAGTAGTAGCTGGTATATTAATAAATATATTTATTAGTGATAATGTTTGGTATGGTTATTTACCTGTGTGTGGTACAATTGTTTACTCCACTGCGGTTATTTTAGCATTTATGATTAATTGTCATGAAATAACTAGTGAATTTATTATAAAAATAGGATTATTGATTAATTCATTCATTTGGACATCATATGGATTTTTTGTTAAACTATACCCAATAATGATTTTCAATATTATTACAATTATTTTATGTATAATTTCAATTATTAGAATTGTAATTATTGTTAAAAAGCATAATCCTAAAAATATTAAAGAAACAGAGTCTGAATAAGACTCTTTTTTTCTAGAGAAAAATATGCTAAAATTATTAGAAAAGCGAGGTTTAATTTATGGTTAAAATTGTTGTTGATTTAATGGGTGCTGATAATAAGCCAGAAGAATTAGTAAAGGGAGCTATAAAGGCTGCCAATGAAAATAAGGATCTATATTTATATTTATGTGGACCAAAAGAAATTTTAGAAAGCGAAATTAAATCAGCTATTAATGGTAATTTATGTATCGTTGATGCTACAGAGGCAATTACTAATTATGATAAGCCTGTAAAGGCATTTAAAACAAAACCTAATTCATCTTTAGTTAAAGGATTAACATTAGCTAAAGAAAATGATGAAATTGACGCATTTGTATCATGTGGTTCAACAGGCGCTGTTTTAGTATCTAGTGTATTTGTTTTAGGTAGAATAGGTAAAGTAAGACCAGCATTATCTCCAATCCTTGGGGGAAGTCATGATTTTTGTATCGTAGACTGTGGAGCTAATGTAGATACAAGAATTGATGAATTATTAGATTTCGCTAAAATGGGAAAAGCTTATATGGAAGCATATGGAGTAGAAAATCCTAAAATTGCATTATTATCTAATGGATCAGAACCAGGCAAGGGTAATGATTTAGTTAAAGAAGCATATCAAGCCTTAAGCAATATGGATGGTTATAATTTCATTGGTAATGTAGAAGGTAAAAATATTTTATTTTCAGAAGCTGATGTAATTGTATGTGATGGTTTTGCTGGAAATATAGCATTAAAAACAATTGAAGGTACAGCAATCGCGATTGTTAGGGGATTAATTGAATATGGTAAAAAGAATAACTGTATGGATGTTATTGGTAGTGCAGTTAATGATATTATGAATAAATTTGATTACAATACAAAAGGTGGAGCTGTAATGCTTGGTGTTAACAAGCTTGTTATTAAGGGACACGGGGCAGCTGTTGCTGAAACAGTATATTCAATTATAAATCAAGCTTATAAATTAACTAAAAATGAATTAATAAAGAAAATTAAGGATAATTTAAATGATTAAAAACATTGTAAAGGATATTATATTTTTAAGTCAAAAATCTTTTGATATGACATTAGATGACAAATATATAATAGATGATTTAAAGGATACATTATTATTTAATAAATCTAGATGTGTAGGCATGGCAGCTAATATGATTGGATATCATAAAAATGCCATTATATTTGAAGATAATAATAAAAAATATCAAATAATGCTAAATCCTGTAATTCTAAAAAAAGAAATGGAATATGAAGCAGAAGAAGGATGTTTATCATTAACTGGTGTTAGAAAGACTAAAAGATATAAAAAAATAAAAGTAAAATATTTAGATGAATTATATAGAGAAAGAATAAAAACTTTTATCGATTTTGAAGCTGAAATAATTCAGCATGAAATAGATCATTTATTTGGAATAATTATTTAAGGAGGGACCATGGGAGTATTTGATATTGAGTATTTTAATAAGAATAAGGAAAATGTTAATTTTGATTCTTTAACAAAAGTACTAAGTAGAAGTTCTTTTTATCAATATATGCAGTATTTAATTGATTCTAATAGAACATTTTCTTATTTCTTTTTTGATTTCGATGATTTCAAATCAATTAATGATGTTTTAGGTCACCATTCAGGTGATGAAGCATTAGTAATTGCCGCTACTAGAATTGATGAAATTGTATGTAAATATAATGGTGTGACTGGAAGATTTGGTGGAGATGAATTTTTTGCAATATTTGAAAATTTAACAGAATATGACGATGTATGGAAAATTGCAAAAGAGATAAATGAAAAGGTTAGAGAAGAAAATTCAATTTCTAATATCCAATTAGCATTACCAGCAGGTATGCTAACAATTACAATAGGTATTGCAAGATTTCCAAAAGATGGTAAAACAATGGATGAATTGTTTGAAGTTACCGATAAGGCATTGTATAGAGGAAAACAAAAGGGTAAGAATTGTTTTATTATCTACAATCATGAGCTTCATAAAGATATTTTTAAGGATAAAGAAGTAAGAAAGCTTGATGTGAAAAATCTTATTGATTATGTATTTGTTTCAATGACTGATAAAGATTATTCATTGAATGAAAACCTTAAGCATGTTGGTACATTTATTGCGAATTATTTTGGTGTAAGTATTTTTTCTAAAAATTATAATAAAAAATTTGAAATCATTTATTCAAATTGGAAAATGAAAGATCCTTCTTATGTAGACGAAAAATTATTTTTAGATTTAAAAGCATCTGATGATTCAATGATTTTTATGTATGTTAATAATTTAAATGAAGATAATGAATTAAAAAAAGCACTTGAGAAACAAAATGTGCACGCATCAATTCTAATTTCGTGTCAAACAAAGACAAAATTATATGGCTATTTAAGAGTAGATTCTAAATATGAAAGAATTTGGACTAAGGCTGAAAAAATAGTATTCCAAATAATTGCTAATTTATATGCTTTATTATTAGAATTTAAAAATGAAGAATTTTAAGACAGCCTAATTGGCTGTTTTCTTTTTTATTCAAAAATAAAAAAATTATGTTATAATGAAATTAATATAAAGGATGGTGTTCGATATGAAATTTGTAATTACGATTGGTCGTGAATATGGTAGTGGAGGAAGATTCGTAGGTAAGCTTGTTGCTGAAAGACTTGGAATTCCTTTCTATGATAGTGAATTATTAGTAAAGGCAGCTAAAGATTCTGGATTAAGTGAAGCAATTTTTAAGAGTTTTGATGAGAAGAAAGATGGTTTCTTGGGAAGTGGAATCGGTCTTTATTCATACGATATGTCTTTAAGCCAAAAGGTATTCTTAGCTCAATTTGATACAATTAAAAAGATTGCAGCTGAAGAATCATGTGTTATTGTTGGTAGATGTGCTGATTATGTATTAAAGGATTATCCTAATTTAGTATCAGTATTTGTTTGCGCACCTATGGGAGATAAAATTGATCGTGCAGTTAAATATTATGGCTTAAATCCTGATAAGGCTGAAAATTTAATTTATAAGCAGGATAAAAAGAGAAAGAGCTATTACAATTTCTATACAGATAGAGAGTGGGGTAAAGCATCTAATTATGATTTATGTATTAACTCACGAGTTGGTATTGAATCAGCAGTAGATGCAATCGAGGCTTATGTCAGAAGAAGATTTGGCCTTAAGAAAGAAGATTAGTAATTATTTTGATTACGTTTTAAAATTTGGAATTAATATTAAAGAGAATGATTATATTGAAATAGTTACTACAAGTTATATTGAAAATTATTTATCATTATTAATTGAAAGATTAAAAATATATAACGCAAATATTTTTATAACCTTTACAGATGGTGATGAATTAGAATCGATAATAAACGGGGATTATAATACTTATATTTCTGATAAGGTCAATATGTATCATATGTTGATTGAAAAGAAATTCAAAAGGTTAAGTATTATTTCCCCTTTTGTAATTCCTATGGCAAGAACTAAAAATGCTATAGAATATTTAAAACAAAATTATAAACTATTATTTGTTAGAAATTATTTTTTGAAAAATCCTCATACTATTTTTCCAATAGCTAATGAAATGTGGGCACATAAGCTTCAAATAAGCGTAGAAGAATTATGGAATATAATATTTGATTATTCATATAAAACATCTGAATTAGAATATTTTAAAGATGAATTATCTAACCTCAATTTAAAAGCACTACATTTTAAAACGTCACTTGGTACAAACCTCTATGTAGGAATACCTAATAAATCAAAATTTTTAGGAAAAAAATGGATTAGTGATGGAATAGAATATCAGCCTAATATTCCATGTTTAGAAATCTTTTTATCACCAGATAAATTTCAAGTTGATGGTAAGCTAGTATCATCGAAGCCGTTATATTATTCTGGTTATTATGTTAATAATTACATGATTGAATTTAAAAATGGTAATATTATTAATCAAAATGGTTTAAAAGAAATTATAGATTTAGATTCAAATATGAATTATGCTGGAGAAATTGCTTTAGTATTAGATTTCAATCCTTTTTTATTTTATTCAATAATAATGGATGAAAATTCTGGTTGCCATTTAGCATTAGGCAATGGCTATACTGAAGGTGTAATAGAAGAGGACAGAATTAACCATTCTAAATATCATGTTGATTTAGTATTTGGAACAAATGATATATGTGTTAGTGGAATTGATTATGATAATAATACTATTAAAATAATAGAAAACGGAAAGCTTGTGTGGAATATATAATGTATACAAAAGACATTCATTCAAATAAAGAAACAGTTAAAGATGCTTTATATGAGCTTGATGTTTCTATTAAGATGGCAAAAAGAGATAAAGATAAAATCTTATGTTTAATAACAGGATATGGAAGTCATAATACATCACATAAGATTAAAACAGCTATTGAAGAAAGACTAGATGAGTATTTAAAAACAGGTTTTATTAAAGTTTGGTTAACCGGAAATGAATTAGATATTTTTAACTTGAAATATCAATCATTTCCAAATAGGGATAGAATTCCTGAGAAAGACAAATATATCAAAAATCCAGGTGTAATTTACGTATCTGTATAACTGTAAAAAACACCTTTTTTGAATAAAACGTTTTCAAACATATGAATTTAATTTGAAAAATTTGTGAAAATGTAGATTTCGTTATACAAAATTCGAAGTTTTAATTAAAATGCAAAATATTATTTTATTTAATCAAAAAATTCAAAAATGATATGCGGAAAAACGACTATTTTTCGTTGACATAATAGTGTTTTTTTCATATAATAGAGGGGTATATTTTAAAACTAGCATAAAGCTAGTAGAAAGGAGCTAATAGTGGCTAAACATACATTATCAGTATTAGTAAATAATCATATGGGTGTTTTATCAAGAGTTTCCGGATTGTTCTCTAGACGTGGATTTAGTATTGAAAGCTTATCTTCAGGTACTACAGAGAATAAAAAGGTTGCAAGAATGACTATTGTGGTTGACTGCGATACTATAGAGTTCAATCAAATTAAAAACCAACTTGCAAAGCTTATGGACGTTGTCGCAATTAGTGAAGCAAAGGATGATGACTCAGTAATGAGAGAGCTTGCTTTAATCAAGATTGATTGCCAAAGCGATAAGCGTAGTCAAATTATGGAAATAGTTAATATATTTAGAGCTCATGTTGTCGATGTTACTAATAGTTCTATGATTTTGGAAATTACAGGTGATAAGAGTAAAATCACTGCACTAATTTCTATGCTTGATGAGTTCGGAATTAAAGAGGTTATCCGAACAGGCGTTACTGCAATCGCAAGAGGCGAAAGCGAATTAAAAAATAATGCATTAGACTAATAAAGAAAAAAGGAAAGAAAAAGGAGATTATTTAAAATGGCAGATGCAAGAATATTTTATCAAAAAGACTGTGATCTTAACGTATTAAAAGGAAAGACAGTAGCAATTATTGGATATGGTTCTCAAGGACATGCTCATGCACTTAACTTACATGATTCAGGTGTTCATTCAATTGTTGGTTTATATAAGGGATCTAAATCTTGGGCTAAGGCTGAAAAGCAAGGCTTAGAGGTTTATGAAACTGCAGAAGCAGTTAAGAAAGCTGATATCGTTATGATTTTAATTAACGATGAAAAACAAGCTCAAATGTATGAAAATGATATCAAACCTAACTTAAAGCCAGGTATGATGTTAATGTTCGCTCATGGTTTCGCAATTCATTTCAATCAAATCGTTCCACCAAAGGATATCGATGTTGCAATGATCGCACCTAAGGCACCAGGACATACAGTAAGAAGCGAATACCAAGCTGGTAAAGGTACTCCATGTTTAATCGCTGTTGAACAAGATGCAACAGGACATGCATGGGATTTAGCTAAGGCTTACGGTTTAGGTATCGGTGGAGCTAGAGCTGGTTTACTTGAAACTACATTCAAAACTGAAACTGAAACTGACTTATTCGGTGAGCAAGCAGTTCTTTGTGGTGGTGTTTGTGCATTAATGCAAGCTGGTTTCGAAACATTAGTTGAAGCTGGTTATGACCCAAGAAATGCATACTTCGAGTGTGTACATGAAATGAAGTTAATCGTTGACTTAATTTATCAATCAGGATTTGCTGGTATGAGATATTCAATTTCTAATACAGCTGAATATGGTGATTATATCACTGGTCCAAAGATTGTTACAGAAGATACTAAGAAGGCAATGAAGAAGATTCTATCTGATATTCAAGATGGTACATTCGCTAATGACTTCTTAACAGTAATGTCATCTTCAACTCGTCAAGCTAAGTTCAAAGCTTTACGTGAAAAAGCAGCTCAACATCCAGCAGAGAAGATTGGTGCTGAAATCAGAAAGCTATATAGCTGGAATAACGAAGACGATAAGTTAATCAATAACTAATCTTTAAAAATAATTTTGAATTTAGACTAAGGTGGAAGCATTGATTTGCTTTCCACTTTTGTCATATATATTAGGGGGTGTTTTTCTTGAATGTCAAGGTATTTGATTCGACATTAAGAGATGGTGCCCAGGCAGAAGGAATAAGTTTTCTTGTAGGCGACAAGATAAAGGTTGCCCAAGCTCTTGATGAATTAGGAGTCGATTATATTGAAGCAGGAAATCCTGGTTCAAATAAGAAGGACTTAGAATTTTTCAAGCAAGCAACAAAGCTTGAATTTAAACATTCTAAGCTAGTTGCATTTGGTAGTACTAGAAGATGTAATTCTTTGGCAGCTTCAGATGCTAATTTAAAAGCATTACTTGAAGCTCGCACTGAATATGTTTGTATATTTGGTAAGTCGTGGGATTTTCATGTCGAAAGTATAATCGGCACAACTAAAGAAGAAAATCTAAATATGATTAAGGACTCAATTTCATTTTTAATTCAAAATGGAAAAAAGGTTTTCTATGATGCAGAGCATTTCTTTGATGGTTATAAAAACAACAAGGAATATGCAATTGAAACATTGAAGGCAGCTGAAGAAGCAGGTGCTGAGACTTTAATATTATGTGATACTAATGGTGGTACCTTCCCGGATGAAATGGTAGATATCATTGGTGAAGTGAAAAAAGTTGTTAAAACTCCACTTGGAATTCATGCACATAATGATTCAGGTATGGCAGTTGCATGTAGTGTCTTATCCGTAGTTGCAGGATGCACTCAAGTCCAAGGTACATTCTTAGGTTATGGTGAAAGATGTGGAAATGCAAATCTAGCTGCAATAATAGCTAACCTTGAGTTAAAAAAGAATATTAAATGCTTACCAGATGGAAATTTAGTAAAGCTTACACCAATCGCTAAAGCAATTGCTGAGATTTCTAATTTTAAGCTAGAATCTAATTTACCATATGTTGGTTCATCAGCATTTGCTCATAAAGCAGGAATGCATATTGATGGTGTATATAAGAATTCTAAATCATTTGAGCATGTATCACCTGATTTAGTTGGTAACGAAAGAAAATTCTTAATTAGTGAGGTTGCAGGTAAGTCAACAGTACTTGCTAAAATAAATAAAGTTTATCCTGATGTTAAAAAGGATGATCCAAGATTATCACTAATTATTGATACTATAAAGAACATGGAATATGGTGGATACCAATTCGATGGAGCTGATGCTTCATTCGAACTTATTGTTCATAAAGCATTTGGTAATTTTAAACCATTCTTTGAAGTTAAAAACTTCAAAACAATTGGTGAAGGCCCATCTAATTCTAAAGAATTTAGTGCATCTGCAATAATCAATGTAATTGTTGAGGATACTGAAGAAGTTACTGGAGCAAATGGTGATGGTCCAGTTGATGCATTAAATAGAGCCCTAAGAAAGGCTATTGGTAAATTCTATCCAGTATTAAACAAAGTATCACTTGCTGATTACAAGGTTCGTATACTTGATGGAAAAGAAGCAGCTACAGCTGCAAAAACAAGAGTTATTATTGAATCAACTAATGGAAAAATGAGCTGGTCTACAGTTGGTGTTTCAAAAGATATTATTGAAGCATCATTTAAAGCATTAATTGATTCTATTGAATATATATTATATAAGGAGAATAAATAATCATGGGAATGACAATGACACAAAAAATCCTTGCAGCTCATGCAGGATTAAAAGAAGTAACTGCTGGTCAATTAATTACTTGTAAGCTTGATTTAGTACATGGTAATGATATCACTACACCAGTTGCAGTAAATGTATTTAAAAACATTCATGTAAATGAAGTATTTGATAAGAATAAGGTTTCAATTGTTCCTGATCACTTTGTTCCTAACAAAGATATTAAATCAGCTGAACAATGCAAATATATTAGAGAATTTGCAAGAGAAAAAGGAGTTGTAAACTTCTTTGAAGTTGGCCAAATGGGTATTGAGCATGCCTTACTTCCTGAAAAAGGTTTAGTAGTTGCAGGTGATGTTGTAATTGGTGCTGACTCTCATACATGTACTTATGGTGCACTTGGTGCTTTCTCTACAGGTGTTGGTTCAACAGATATGGCTGTTGGTATGGCAACTGGTGAAGCATGGTTTAAGGTACCTTCAGCAATCAAATTTAATTTAATTGGTAAGTTAAATAAGGATTGTAGTGGTAAAGATGTTATCCTACACATTATCGGTATGATTGGTGTAGATGGTGCATTATATAAATCAATGGAATTCGATGGACCTGGTCTAAAGAATTTAACAATGGATTCTCGTTTATGTATGGCTAACATGGCTATTGAAGCTGGTGCTAAGAACGGAATCTTCGCTGTTGATGATTTAACATTAGAATATTGCAAGAGCCATTCAAAGAAGACTCCTGTAGTTTATAAAGCAGATGCAGATGCTAAGTATGACGCAGTTTATGATATCGATTTATCAAAGATTCGTCCAACTGTTGCATTCCCACATTTACCAGAAAATACAAAGACAGTAGATGAAATTGGTGAAAAAGAAGTTAAGATTGACCAAGTAGTAATCGGTTCTTGTACAAATGGTCGTATGGAAGATTTAAGAATTGCTCGTGATATCTTAAAGGGTAAGAAGGTTGATTCAACTGTAAGAGCAATTATTATTCCTGGTACTCAAAAGATTTATTTAGAAGCAATCGCAGAAGGAATTATCCAAGATTTAGTAGAAGCAGGTTGTGCTGTATCTACTCCAACTTGTGGACCATGTCTAGGTGGTTATATGGGTATTTTAGCTGCAGGTGAAAGATGCGTTTCTACAACTAACAGAAACTTCGTTGGTCGTATGGGACATGTTGATTCTGAGGTATATCTTGCATCTCCTGCAACAGCCGCAGCATCAGCATTAACAGGATATATTACAAATCCTGATAAATTTGTGGAGGTAAAGTAAAATGAACGCTAAGGGTAAAGTATTTAAATATGGCGCAGATATCGATACAGATGTAATTATTCCTGCAAGATATCTTAATACATCAGTTCCTGCAGAATTAGCAAAGCACTGTATGGAAGATTCTAAGCAAGATATTAATGCTGGCTTAGCACCATTCTCACAAAGAGTAACTCCAGGTGCTATTATGGTAGCTGATAAGAACTTCGGTTGTGGTTCTTCAAGAGAGCATGCTCCTATCGCAATTAAGGCTTGTGGAGTATCTTGTGTTATTGCTAAAACATTCGCAAGAATTTTCTATAGAAACTCAATTAACATTGGTTTACCTATTCTTGAATGTCCTGAAGCAGTTGAAAATATTAATGATGGTGATACTGTATCAGTTAATTTTGATTCAGGTGTTATCAAAAATGAAACAACTGGAAAGGAATTCCAAGCTCAACCATTCCCACCATTCATGCAAGAAATTATTCAATGCGGTGGTTTAATTAATAAGATTAATAAGAAGTTTGATGAGGAGAAAAAGTAAAATGGCAAAGAAGACATTTAATATCGTAACATTACCTGGTGATGGTATTGGTCCAGATATCGTAAAACAAGCTGTAAAAGTAATCAATAGAATTGGTGAAATTTATGGTTATACATTTAATATTACAGAAAAGAGAATGGGTGGTATCGCTATCGATATGGATGGCTGTTCACTTCCTCAAGATACAATTGATGCAGCTTTAGCATCAGATGCAGTATTACTAGGAGCTGTAGGTGGTCCTAAATGGGATAATCTTCCAAATGGTGACCGTCCTGAAAAAGGTCTTTTAGGTATTCGTGGAGCTTTAAAGCTTTATGCTAACTTAAGACCTGCAGTATTATATCCACAATTACAACATACTTCACCATTAAAGGCTGAAATCATTGGTGAAGGCTTAGATATTTTAGTTGTACGTGAATTAACTGGTGGTATGTATTTCGGTGAAAAAGCTAATTCACCTAAATTCAATCCTGAAAATCCTGATTGCTGGGCTTCAGATTTAGAGAAGTATTCAGTATTTGAAATTGAAAGAATTTTAAAGACTGGTTTTGATGCAGCAAGAAAGAGAAATCATAAATTATGCTGTGTACATAAAGCAAATGTACTTGAATCTTCAAGATTATGGAGAGCAGTATTTGATAGAGTAAAGAAAGATTATCCAGATGTTGAGACATCAGAAATGTATGTTGATAATGCAGCAATGCAATTAGTTAGAAACCCTAGACAATTTGACGTTATCGTTACATCAAATATCTTTGGTGATATCTTAACTGATGAAGCATCTCAAGTAGCTGGTTCAATTGGTATGTTAGCATCTGCATCTTTAGGTGCAGGTACTCTTGGTTTATATGAGCCAATCCATGGTTCAGCACCAGATATCGCTGGTAAGAACTTAGCTAACCCACTTGCAACTATCCTTTCAGTACCAATGATGTTCAGATATTCACTTGGTTTAATGAAGGAAGCTGACGCAATTGATAAAGCTGTTATGGATGTATTAAACGCTGGTTATAGAACTGGTGATATCTTTAATAAAGATTTAGACGATGCTTCTAAGAAGGTCGGAACAGAAGAAATGGGAGACCTTGTTGTAAAGGCATTAAAGTAATTTAAAATTATAATTAATTTTGGAGGTTCATATGAAAAGTGATGTAGTTAAAAAGAGACCTGAAATGGTTCCTAATAGATCATTATTTAAGGCACTAGGTTATACTGATGAAGAAATCGAAAGACCTTTAATTGGTGTTGTTTGTGCTAAAAGTGACATTGTCCCAGGACATGCTCATCTAGATAAAATTGCAGAAGCAGTTAAAACTGGTATTTTAATGGCTGGAGGTACTCCAATTGTGGTGCCAGCAATTGGTGTATGTGATGGTATAGCAATGGGACATGAAGGTATGAAATATTCATTAGTTACAAGAGAATTAATCGCTGATAGTACTGAATGTATGGCAAGAGCTCATGCTTTTGATGGTTTAGTTTTAATTCCTAACTGTGATAAAATCGTTCCTGGTATGCTAATGGGTGCATGTAGATTAAATTTACCTACAATCGTTTGTTCAGGTGGACCTATGCTTGCAGGTAGAGTAAATGGTCAAAAGACTTCATTATCATCTACATTTGAAGCAGTTGGTAAATATTTATCTGGTAAAATCACAGAAGAAGAATTACAAGAATATGAAGATCATTCTTGTCCTGGTTGTGGTTCTTGTTCAGGTATGTATACTGCAAACTCAATGAACTGTATGTGTGAAGTTTTAGGTATAGCACTTCCTGGTCATGGTACTATTCCTGCAGTATATGCAGATAGAATTAGATTAGCTAAGCACACTGGTATGAAAATCATGGACTTAGTTAAAAATAATGTAAAAATTAGAGATATTATTAATGAAAAATCACTTAGAAATGCCTTAACTATGGATATGGCACTTGGTTGTTCAACTAACACAATGCTTCATTTACCTGCAATTGCACATGAAGCAGGTGTTAATATCAATTTAGATATGGCAAATGAAATTTCAGAGCATACTCCTAATTTATGCCACTTAGCTCCAGCAGGTCATACATATATGGAAGACTTAAATGAAGCAGGTGGAATCCAAGCTGTTATGAAAGAAATTTCTAAGATTGATGGCGCATTAAACTTAGATTTATTAACTGTAACAGGTAAAACAATAAGAGAAAATATTGCGAAAGCAATTAATAAGAATCCAGAAATCATTAGAACAATTGATAATGCATATTCAAAGATTGGTGGAATTGCTGTATTAAAGGGAAATTTAGCACTAAATGGTTGCGTTGTAAAACGTGGTGCCGTTGCTCCTGAAATGTTAAGACATACAGGTCCAGCTAAATGCTTTAATTCTGAAGAGGAAGCAATTGCTGCAATCGATGGTGGAAAGATTCAAAAGGGCGATGTAGTAGTAATTCGTTACGAAGGTCCTAAGGGAGGTCCTGGTATGAGAGAAATGCTAGCACCTACATCTAGAATCGCTGGTATGGGTCTTGATAAGGATTGTGCATTAATTACAGATGGTAGATTTTCTGGTGCTACACGTGGAGCATCGATTGGCCACGTATCTCCAGAAGCTGCTGAAGGAGGATTAATTGGTCTAGTAGAAGATGGAGATATGATTGAAATCGATATTATTGGTTGTAAGATTAACCTTTTAGTATCTGATGAAGAAATAGCAAAACGTAAAAAGAATTTCAAAATGGTATTAAAGCCAGTTACAGGATATCTATCTCGTTATAGAAAGCTTGTAACATCAGCATCTACAGGTGCAATTTTTGAAGATTAATTAAGGTAGGTGAGATTTATGAAACTTAATGGTTCACAAATCATTGTAGAATGTTTAGTAGAGCAAGGTGTTGATACAATCTTTGGTTATCCAGGTGGTGCAGTATTAAACATATATGATGAGCTTTACAAAAATCAAGATAGAATTAGACATATTTTAACAAGCCATGAACAAGGTGCATCTCATGCTGCTGATGGTTATGCTAGATCAACTGGTAAGGTAGGCGTAGTTTTAGCTACATCAGGTCCTGGTGCAACAAACCTAGTAACAGGTATTGCTACTGCATATATGGATTCAGTTCCAGTTGTTGCAATCACAGGTAACGTACCTACATCGTTACTTGGTAAAGACTCTTTCCAAGAAGTTGATATTGCAGGTATTACAATGCCTATTACAAAGCATAATTATATTGTTAAAGATGTTAAAAATCTTGCTGATACAATTCGTGAAGCCTTCCAAATCGCAAGAAGCGGTAGACCTGGTCCAGTTTTAATCGATATTCCAAAGGATGTTACTGCAGCAGTTACAGAATATGAGCCAGTTAAAATTGATTTAACTAAGCCAGTAAAAACATTACCTGAGATTTCTGATGAAAAAATTAAAGAAGTGGCTGAACTAATTATGGCAGCTAAAAAGCCATTCATTTATGCTGGTGGTGGAATTATTAAGAGTGATTCATCTAAAGAATTAAATGAATTCGCAACAAAACTAGACATTCCAACTTCTACATCTTTAATGGGTATTGGTGCATTTGATCAAGCTAATAAATTATCAACAGGTTTAATTGGTATGCATGGTACAGTTGCATCTAATAAATGTGTTGTTGAATGTGATTTATTATTAGCACTTGGTGTTAGATTCTCAGATCGTGTATTATCAAATCATAAGCATTTTGCCGAAAATGCAAAGATTATTCATGTTGATGTTGATCAAGCTGAAATTGATAAGAACATTAAAGATGATATAAGCCTAGTTATGGATTTAAAAGATTTCTTCCATAGAGTATCTAAATATATTTCAGAAAAGAAAAATCCTATTTGGCTAGCATTAGTTGAATCATGGAAGAATATTTTCACAGAAAATCAAGTATCTTCAAGCTTAAAGCCAAGATATTTCATGGAAGCAATTAACGAAGTAACAAATGGTAATTGTTTCATTACGACTGAAGTAGGACAACATCAATTATGGGCTGCTCAATATTTTACATATAGAGAACCAAAGAGATTAATCACTTCAGGTGGTTTAGGTACAATGGGATTTGGTTTAGGTGCATCTATTGGTACACAAGTAGGTAATCCAAATGCTTATGTATTCAATATCGCAGGTGATGGTTCATTCAGAATGAATATGAATGAATTATTAACTTGTGCTAAATATAATTTGCCAGTATGCGTAGTTATCGCAAATAATGGTGTACTCGGTATGGTTAGACAATGGCAAACAGCATTCTATGATAAGCGCTATAGTCAAACTAACCTTGACACAGTTATTAATTATGAATATCTAGCAAAAGGTTTAGGTGTTGATTATTATTATGCTTCAACAAGAGCTGAATATAAAAAGGCTATTGAAGAAGTAGTAAAGAATAGAAGACCAGCTATTATTAATGCAATAGTTGATACAGATGAGAAAGTATTACCAATGGTTGCCCCAGGTAAACCTATTGATGATATTATGTTAAAGTAAAAAAATTAGGAAATGACAAAAATCATTTCCTTTTTTTCTTTTATTTATACATAGTAAAGTATATAATAGAATAGTAATAATGTTTTAGGGGCTGATACAATGAATTTAATCACATCAATATTAGCAATATCTATCGCAATGGTTTTATATATAGCTTTAATTGAAATATTCGCAGTTCTATTTAGAATTACTGGTCTAACAAAGGAAAAAGCGAAATTTCAAGTGATTTCAATGATTACATGTGCCGGATATACAACAAGTGAAGCTGAAATAATCACAACAAATAGAATAAGAAGACGTTTAGCAATTGCTTGTATGATTTCAGGTAATTTATTTAATGTATTAATTATTTCCTTAATTATTAACTTAATTTCATCTATTTCAAGCGAAGGATTTAGAGAAGAACAATTAATGTGGATATTTATAATTCTAGGTTCTGTATTAATTATAATTCTATTCTCTAAAATTCCATTTATAGCTAGATTCTATGAAAAAGTAATAGAAAAAATTGGTAGAAAAATGTTTAATAAGCGTGATAACGCCAATATATTAACAATGCTAGATTCATATGATAATGATGCGATTGTTGAAATATATATTAATAACATTCCAGATATTTTAGCTAATAAATCATTAATTGAATCTAATTTTAAGGCAACATATAACTTAAATATTTTAATGTTAAAAAGAGGTAATAGAACAATTGAAATAACTAAGGATACAGTTATTCAAAACAAGGATCAAATCATTGTATTTGGAAAAAAACAAGTAATAAAGGATTTATTCACTTATAAAGTAGATGAGCAATATGAAGATGAAGTTATTAATTCATCTAAAGAAAATATTTTAAATTTAATTGATAATTATGGTAGTGATGCAATGGCAGAAGTTGAGATTCACATATTACCTGAAATATTAAATAATAAAAAGCTTTCTGAATCTGTAATTAAAACTGAGTATAATTTAAATGTATTAATGATTAAAAGAGAAGGAACACCTGTTCCTGTAACAAGAAATAGTATTATTAAGGAAAATGATACAATAATTATATTTGGTAATTATGCAAGTATAAAAAAGATTTTCCTTGAAGAAAAACAACTTAAAACAACTGAATCTAATTAGGAGGGCAACATGAATAATTTTTTAGATAATACAAAAATATCTTCATTTTTTACTGATTATTCTTTGAAGCGTCTTAATGATTATAAAAATAAATATTATTTAAAAGATTATATTGATAACCCTACTATAATTAATACAAATAAAATTCAAAATTTAATAGATTACATATCTGATAATAATGGAGGACTATTGATAATAGATGGTATTTATTATACAGGTGCCCTATATTTTAAAGATAATGTAAGCTTATATCTAGAAAAAAATTCTAAATTAATTGGCAGTGATAATATAAATGATTACCCACTAACTTACACGAGAATAGAAGGGGAAAGTGGGCTTTATTATCCTGCCCTTTTAAATTTTATAGGAGTATCAAATATCCAAATATTTGGTGAAGGTATAATAGATGGAAATGGCTTTAAATCTTGGAAAGCCTTTTGGTCTAGATATAGCTGGAATAAGGATTTAAAAAATAAAGATGAACAAAGACCAAGAATATTATTTATATCTAATTCTAATAATATAATAGTAGATGGATTAAAGATTAGAAATTCAGCCTTTTGGAGTATTCATGTTTATAAATCAGAATATATTAAATTAATGAATTTAAATATCTATTCTCCAGAATCTCCTGTTAAAGCACCATCAACAGATGGTATTGATATTGATTATTGTAATAATATATTAATTAAAAATAATTATTTCGATGTTAATGATGACGCAATAAGCTTAAAAGGTGGAAAAGGTCCATATGCTGATAATGATTTTCATAATGGCATAAATGAATATATTATTATTGAAGATAATGAATTTGCTTTTTGTCATTCTTGTTTAACCCTAGGTAGTGAATCAATCCATAATAAGGATGTTATATTTAGAAATTCTAAGACTACTAATTCTAATAATGTATTATGGTGTAAAATGAGACCTGATACACCACAAATATACGAAAATATATTATTAGATAATATTAGCGGCTATTCTAAAGCGTTAATTTATATTTATCCATGGACTCAGTTTTTTGATTTAAAGGGTAGAATAGATAAACCAATAAATATAGTTAAAAACATTAAAATATCTAATGTTAATTTAAAATGTGATAATTATTTTAAAATAACAAAATCTGATCAATATATTTTAAAAGATTTTGAATTTAATAATCTAAATATAGATTGCTTAATATCAGGATTTGATAATAATATTGTTAAAAATATTAAATTAAATAATGTAAATATAATAGAAGAATATCCTAATTTAAAAGAAAAATTAGAATATGTTACTAATAAATTAAAAAATGAAAATATTTGTAATATAGCAAATATAAAGGATAAATTAATATCTATATCAAGTGAATACCCTGGTATTTGGTTAGAACATGTATATGATTCAATTATGTATGGTAATTTATTCGATGATTTTAGCATCGCTAAAAATACAATAAATGCCTTTATTGATTTACAATTACCAAATGGACAATTACCATGCTTTATCAAAAGTAGTGGAGAAATTGGTTATTCGCAAATTCAAGAATGTGTTTCATTTACAAGACTTGGATTCATTGTTTTTGAAAAAACAAATGATTACGAATTCTTAAAAAAATTATATAAAGCATCACAAGCTTGGGTTGATTTTTTATATACATATCGTATGAGTATGAACCTAGGATTAGTTGAAATGTTTGTTGGATATGATACAGGACATGATAATAGTGGAAGACTTGATGGTATGAAATATAAAGGCTATTATTCAAAAGATGGAAAAAGAATAAATGCCAATATAAAGCCAGATGATGACCCAATCATAACTGTAGATATGAATGCTAATTTATATATGACATTAAATACAATAAAAGAAATTGCAATTATATTAAATGATTCTAAAAATATTAATAAATATGATTCTTTAGCTAGAAATATAAAAAAGAAATTATTTGAAATTTGTTATGATAAAAATAAAAATTATTTTTTTGATGTAGATAAATCTGGTAAAAGAATATATTATTCATCAACAATATTCCATTTGTTTTTAGAAAGAGTATTAGATAAAGAAAAAGATAATGATTTAATTGAAAGCTTTTATAATGACTATATTAAGAATCAAAAGGAATTTTTTACTAATTATCCATTTCCATCAATGTCTATTAGTGATAAATCATTTAAGACTCATAAAATGCCAAATTCATGGGGCTATTATAGTCAAGCATTAATTATTCTTAGATGTTCATTATGGATGGATTATTATGGATATAATAAAGATTATGATTATATTTTATATAAATGGTTAGATATATTTGTTAAAGAATACGATACTAATCCATTTAGTCAAGAAATAGATCCAATAACTGGTGAATCAAGTGGTGTATCTAAATGGTATTCATCATCTATGATATTATTCTTATATATAATTAGAAGATTAAAACTAATTAATTCTAATGATATAATACCTAAATTTTAAATATAATAAAAAGTGTCAGCATCTATGCTGACATTTTTTATATAGTAAAATTTTTATTTTAATGTTATAATAGAAAAAAAGATACTTCAGGGGTTGATAGTATGTACGATTTCATAAAGTTCATAGATATATTAAATAATAAGCCAGATTCTTTTTATGACGCTTTTAATTTAATAAAAAATGATTTTCATATCGGAAAAGTAGTTATTAAATCAACTGATTCATTTGAATATTTAGAATATAATTTTGATAAAAACTATATTAATAGTCCAGTTATATCTTATTCTAATGGTGGTTATGATTATATTATTTATAAAAATAGTGATTCTCATAAATATAATGAAGAAGAAATAAAGGATATAACCTTGCTTATAAGAGTAGTTGCAGTACATCATAAGAATTATTTATTAAATAAAAAAGCGACAGAAGGAGAATTCGTTAGCTTTAATACTAAATTACCTAATACACATGGCTATATTAAAAAAATAGAAGAATTAGTAAAGCATGTAGATGCTACAAATTATAATTCATATTTCATTAATTTAAAGGGCTTTGGTTTAGTAAATAAACTATATAGTAATGAAATTGGCGATAAAGCAATAGTTTATTATGCCAATAAGCTAAAGGAATTTAAAGAAGATGATGAAGTTATAGGACACTTAGGTGGAGATAATTTTGTTGCGTTTATTAAGAAACATAGACATGATGATTTTGTAAAATTAGCATCTAACGTAAGTGTAAATTTACAAATTAATAATACTAAAGCGTCATTAACGTTAGTAGGTGTTATTGGATTTACTGAAATTGGAGATACTACACCTAATTATAGAGAAATATTAACTAATTCATCTATTGCATGCCAATATGCTCGTGCGACTAAAAAGCTTATTGTTAAGCTTACACAAGAATTATATGAAATGGTTATTTCAATTAAAAATATTGAGAATACTTTTAAGGATGAATTACAACGTGGTAATTTCTTAGTTTATTATCAACCAAAATTTGATATTGAAACAGGAAAGGTAGTAGGTGTAGAAGCATTATCCCGTTGGATAAATAATGGTAAAATAGTACCACCAGGATTATTTGTCCCTGTATTAGAAAAAAATGGAGAAATAATAGATCTTGATTTATTTGTTTTAGAGAAGTTATGTAGTGATATACATAATTATAGAAACCAAGGGCATAAAATAGTTCCTGCATCATGTAATTTAAGTAGAAGAGATTTTGAGCATAAGGATCTAGAACAAAAAGTTATTGAAATTATAAGAAAATATAATGTTAGAACAAATGATATTGTTATTGAAGTAACAGAAACAACTAACCTAGAAGAAAATGAAAGATTAGCTAAATTCATTAATACAATGTGGGAAAATGGTATTATGACATCTATTGATGACTTTGGTACAGGCTATTCATCACTTTCTGTATTAAGAGATTTTAAAGTAAATGAAATTAAAATTGATAGATCATTTATTAATAGAGAAGTATTAACAGAATCAGATGAAATAATAATTGGATCTATTATAGATATGGCCAAGAGATTAAATATTGGTGTAATTTGTGAAGGTGTTGAAACTAAAATGCAAGCAGAATTTTTAGTTAAATTAGGCTGTTATAAAGCCCAAGGCTTCTATTATAGTAAGCCAGTACCAAAAGAAGAATTTGAAGCTATGCTTCAAAGAATTGGAACAGTTTATGATTAGGATTGATACTTTAGTATTAGTCCTTTTTATAATATAATTAACTTTGTGGGAGAGTGATAAAATGAATAATAAAATAGGAATTATAGGGGCAGCTATTAATGTATTAACTGTGTATTTATTTCCTTCCAATTGGAATATTATCTATTATTCATTTTGTTAAAAATAAGGAAGAATAATATGGCAACAACATTAGATTATTTAGAATATGTATTAGATTTATTAAATGATTTTAAAGATATTACATATAAGAAAATGATGGGAGAATTCTTATTATATAAGAATAGTATCATTTTTGGTGGTATATATGATAATAGATTTTTAATTAAGAAAAATCCAATATTAGATAAATATAATTTAAAAGAAGAAATACCATATCAGGGTGCTAAACCAATGCTTTTACTTGATATAGATGATAAAGAATTAATAAAAGAAATAATAGAAAAAATATAAATTGTTGAGTAGATAAATTAGATGAATCATTACTTTTTTGTATAGAGTAAACATTCATCTTTTTTATTTGAAAAATTTTTTCAAAAATATTGATACTAAGTATCAACAAAAAAATATTAAAAAAATTAATCGTTTAAGTGTTGACAGACTATATACCTCGTGATATGATGTATATCGTAAGGAGATGCATGAGATGGACGCACAACTTAAAAGAGGAGTGTTAGATATCTGCGTATTGACTGCCATCAAAAATGAAGATTCATATGGATATAAGATTATAAAAGATCTTAAACCGGTTGTATCCTTATCGGAATCGACATTATATACAATCTTAAAAAGACTAGAGGATGCAAAAATGCTAGTAGTTAGAAGTGAGGAGCATGATGGAAGGCTTCGTAGGTACTATCACATAACGGAAAGCGGATTAAAAAGAATCAAAGACTTTATGGATGAATGGAAAGATTTAATGGAGATTTATTCATTTATTGAGAGGGGAATATAAGATGAAAAAGAAAGAGTTTTTAGAAGAACTTCGAAAAAGACTCAAGGGTCTACCACAAGAAGATATTGATAGTAGAATTAATTTCTACAGCGAGATGATAGATGATAGAGTTGAAGAAGGTAAAACTGAGGAGGAGGCAATTTTAGATGTTGGTGGTATTGATGGTGTTGTATCTGATATTGCAAAGGATACACCACTAGTAAGCTTAGTTAAAGAGAAAATTAAGCCAAAGAGAAGACTTAGAGGTTTTGAAATAGTTTTATTAATTTTAGGATTTCCACTATGGTTTCCACTATTAATGGTTGCGTTAATACTATTCTTAGTTGGATATTTTGTATTATGGATCTTAGAATTCGCATTATACGTGGTAGATACAGCAATGCTAATTGGTTCAGTTGGATGTGGAATTACATTCTTACTTAATCTAAAGGATGGTAACATATTTATATCACATCTTGGATTTGGATGTTTAGCATTTGCTGCATTCTGGTTGTTATTAATAGCTTGTATTTATTCAACAAAGGGAGTTGTAAAAATTACAAAGCATAATGCAATCGCAATTAAATCTTGGTTTATTAGGGGAGGCAAGGATTAATTATGAAAAAGTTTGTTTTATTCGCTGTAATCATATCAGTTTTATTTCTAGTAGCTGGTGCTGGCTTAACAGCATACGCAATGCATAGAAAGGAATTTAATTCAACAATGGGAAAAGATGTAGTTAAGACTTATGAATTTGAAAATTTTGATGATATTAATATTAACGTTGAAATATCTGATATTACAATCACTTATGTTGAGGGAACAAAGTGTGTGGTAGAATGTCATGAAAAAGAAAAAGTAGCACATGTAGTAAATGTAGAAAATAATACATTAAAAGTAACTCAAAATGATACAAGAAAATGGTATCAAAAAATATTTAATTTTAACAATAAGATTTCAGCTGATATTAAATTACCTAAGAATAATTATAATAATGTAGTTATCAAATCTAGTACTGGTAATTTAACTATCAATAAAGGTATGACATATGAAGCATTAGAACTTAATTCAGAAACAGGTAATGTTTATCTACAATCAAATGTTAATTCAGTTAGTAATGTAAAAACATCAACAGGAAATGTAAGAATTGAAGAAGCAGAAATAAAAGGCTTAGAATTAACAACATCAACAGGAGATGTAATACTTAAAAATTTAACACTAACAGATGATATTTCATATTCAGGATCTACCGGCTCAATTAGTTTAACTAACGTAAATATGAATAATGTAAAAATTGAAGTATCAACTGGTGATGTTTCATTTGATAATAGTATTGCGAAAGGCAATTTAGATGTTAAAGCATCTACAGGTAATATTACATTAACATTAAGTGATGCAGCTAATATGAAGCTTAAAACATCTACAGGTAATGTAAAAGGTTCAATTTTATCAGATAAGGTATTTACTACTAAAACATCAACTGGTAAGCAACAAGTTCCTGTTTCAGTATCAGGTGCTGGTACATGTGATATTGAAACATCTACAGGAAACATTATAATTGAAGTTAAGAAAGCATAGTAAGGGTGTCTATTTCGACCCCTTTTTTTATGCTTTATATTTAAAAATATTAAGTGTATAATTAAAGAAAAATAGGAGTATTTTTATGCTTGATTTATATCCATATATTTATAAAAGAAAATCATTTCATTTATTTAGAAACAATAAAACTAAAGAAGAATATAAAGATAAATATCATATATCAAATGAAGAAATAAATGAAATTTATAATGTATTCAATACATTAAAGCCTCTAATAGATGATATAAAAGTAGATATTAAAATAGTTAAGCCTGAACTAACAAATTGTAAAAGAGGAGAAGAATATTGTATTCTTTTTTCTAGCGAAAAAAAGAATAATTATTTACAAAATATAGGATATATTGGAGAACAATTAGATTTATATTTGGTTAGTAAAAATATAGGTACTTTATGGTATGGAATAGGAAAGACAAATGATTTAAAAAATGATGATTTAGATTATGTAACAATGATGGCTATCTGTAAGGTGCCAGAAGATTCTTTTAGAAAAGATATGTTTAAATCAAAAAGAAAAAATATTGATGAAATATATAATGGAAATAAATATAATAATATCATTAATATAGCTAGATTTTCTCCATCAAGCTGTAATACCCAGCCATGGTTTATTAATGAAGATAATAATTCATTATTAATATATAGATACAGAAAAGAAGGCAAAAGAGGTATAATGCCAAAGGATAAAATAATATATCAAAATTTATTAGATATAGGTATATTTATCTTATTTTTAGAATTAATATTAAAAGAGAATGATATTAATTATAATAAAATTATTCATGATGATAATGAATTAAATGAAGAAGAATTAGTATTAAATGTTATATTTAGTTTAGGTGATATTAATGTATAAAAAAGAAGAATTACTAAATGAAATAAAAAATATAGAATTGAATGGTAATGAAACATTAATGATTCATTCTTCATTTTCTAGTGTTAAAAACATAGAAGGTGGAGCTGAAGCATTTTTAGAAGCATTTAAAGAATATTTTAAAAATGGATTACTGTTATTACCATCTCATACCTGGGCATCTATTAAAAATGATAATGATGTATTAAATAAACAAGAAGCTAATTCATGTGTTGGATATTTAACTAATGTTGCGATAAAGGATAAAGATTTTATTAGAAGTAATCATCCAACCCATTCAGTAGTAGCTTATGGTATGAATGCAATAGATTATATAAAAGATGATGATTATGCAAAAACACCAGTGTCTCCAAATGGTTCATTTGGTAAATTAAAGAATAATGGATATATTTTATTTATTGGTGCTCCATTATCTAAAAATACATTTATTCATTCGATTGAAGAGGAAACGAATGTAGATGATAGATTTACAGATCATATTTATACATTCTATACAAATGATAATAACAAATTAATTAAATTTAATATGCCAAGGCATTATAGTACATTAAATCCTCATATATCAGATAATTATGAAAAATTATTACCTGTATTATTAAAAAGAAATATAGCTAAGAAAGTCAAAATAATGGATTCTAATTCATATTTATTAGATGCTAAAAAGACATATAATTTAGTAAAAGAAATATTAAATAAAGATATTCACGCCTTTGATGACTTAAGAGATATAGAAGAAATATTAAATAAGTAGTATAATAATAAAACGGAGGAATATTATGAAAACAGCAAGTAGAATTTTATTATTAGTTGGCGCTATTTTATCATGCATTGAAACATTTGTTTATTGTATTATGGGATTTATTTTTATTGGAATGGGATCTAATCCAGAAGTAAAAGAAGATCTTATAAAAGAATATAATCCAGTTAATAATCCAAGTGTAACTCCAGACGAGTATGCAAAAACTATTCAATCATTTTTTGTAGCATTAGGTGTTGTATTTGTAATTGCTGCAATATTATGTATTATAAATGCAATTATAGCATTTGTTGGTAGAAGTAAGGGCAATAAGCCTTTGATGATCTTAAATATTATATTTGGATTTTTATCAAGCTGTATTATAAACGCAGTTGGCGGTATCTTTGGTTTAATAGCTAAAGATAATAATACTGAAACAGCATTGTTAAACGAATGATAAAATAAAGAAAAAAGGAAAGTTCGAGCTTTCCTTTTATTTTGTATAACCACCAATTGTTTTACCATCAATATGATATTCATCATAAGTATATTTTAAAATATAGTTTTCTGTTTTAACTCCATTATCTTCATATTGGAATCTAATTAATACATATAAATCAGGAGTATAAACTTTAACTGGGACTGGGAATGTGTTCGCAGTTATTGGGAATGATTTTAATCCCTCAACTGATTTAGAAGCTGTAATAGCATCAGAAGTAGATGTTATTTTATTATTTGCCATAGAAGTTGCATATTTACAGAATCCAACCCAATCAGAAGCTAAGCAAAATGCTAATTGAATATTATGTTGACTGTTATCTAAATCTTTTAATACCTTAGCTTTATTTGAAGTGTTTTCATTCCATTTTAAAGTTGCTTTAAACTGTCCATAACCATTTGTTTGTTGACCATATTCTGTACATTCAACAGCTAAATCAAATAGGTTGAAATCTTTTCCATTCATTCTTATTATTTTATAATTATCACTTTCTTGTTCGAGTGTGATAGGAGAAGTGTTTTTATAAGAATCAGTTTCAGATGATTCTGTATTCTTTTGCGTAACAAATGGAGTTACTGTATTTTTATTCCATGTGCTTGCATAACTATAAATTGTATATGATACAAAAAATATAATTGCAAGTGATAAAACAACTATAATTAAGCTTAGTGGGTTTCTACCAAATTTGAATTTGGTTCTTTGCATATTTTCTTCACTTTTCTTCATAATAACTACCTCACAATTAAATAAACTATTATTATTATAGCAAATTATTGTTTAAAAAAACATAGATATTTATATAAATATATTACTTTATTTAATGATATTAATTGGGTATTTTTCATTGACTAATGTAGTCAAAAAAAGTATAATGAAAGAGTAGGTTTTTTATACTACGATAATATAATATTTGGAGGCAAAAATGTTAATTTTAGAAATTCCTATTGTAGTTGACATCCTCCTTATTGTTTTGGGTTTGATTTTAGGCATTGTTGGTTTAGTATTTTTCTTACAATCAAAGAAAAATCAAAAATCAATTGAAGCAAGTAAGGCTGAAGCTGAAAAAATTATAGAAGCAGCTGAAGTAGAGGCAGAGAAAAAGAAAAAAGATTCAATTAATGAAGCAAAACAAGAGATTGCAGAATTAAAGCAATCAGCTGAAAATGATATTAAGGAGAGAAAAAATGTTGTTGTAGAGCTTGAAAATAAGCTTAATCAACGTGAGGATACTTTAGATCGTCGTAGTCAAAATCTTGATAGACGTGAAGAATTACTTAATACTAAAGAGCAAAAAATTGATGAAAAGAAATTAGAATTAGAACAACAAAATAATAAGGTTGAGGCAGTTTTAAAGCAACAAGAACAAAAACTTGTTGAAATTTCTGGTCTTAAGCGTGATGAAGCTCGTAAAATCATTATGGATGATGTCCATGAGCGTATGAAGCAAGAAATTGCTACATATATTAAAGACGAAGAAGAAAAAGCCAAATTTGAAGTTAAGTCTAAAGCTAAAAATGTTTTAGCATTAGCTATTCAAAAATATGCTGGAGAAACTGCAGGAGAATCAACTGTTACTACCGTTTCTCTTCCTGTTGAAGAAATGAAGGGTAGAATTATTGGTCGTGAAGGTAGAAATATTCGTGCCATCGAATCTTTAACTGGTGTCGATTTAATTATTGATGATACTCCTGAAGCTGTTGTTTTATCAGGATTTGATCCAGTTAGAAGAGAAATTGCTAAACGTTCATTAGAAATATTAGTATCTGATGGTAGAATTCACCCAGGTAGAATCGAAGAAGTCGTTGAAAGATGTCGTAATGATGTTGAAATGGTTATTCGTGAAATGGGTGAAGATGCAGTATTTAAAACTGGTATTGGTAAGATTCATCCAGATTTAATTAAGCTACTTGGTAGATTACATTTTAGAACAAGCTATGGTCAAAATGTATTAGCTCATTCAATTGAGACTGCCATGATTGCTGGTAAGCTAGCTGCCGAAATTGGTGAAAACGAAATTATAGCTAGACGTGCTGGATTATTACATGATATCGGTAAAGCTTGTGATCATGAAATTGAAGGAAGCCATGTTGAAATTGGTGTAGAATTAGCTAATAAATATCATGAACCAAAAGAAGTTGTAGATGCAATCGCATCTCACCATGAGGATGTTGCTCCTAAGACAATTATTGCAGTTTTAGTTGCAGCTGCTGATGCTCTTTCAAGTGCAAGACCTGGTGCTAGATCTGATTCATTAGAAAACTATACTAAGCGTCTTGAAAACCTAGAAGCTATTTCTAATAATATTAAGGGAGTTCAATCTAGCTTCGCAATTCAAGCTGGACGTGAGGTTCGTGTTATAGTTAATCCTGATGAGGTTGATGACTTATCAACATTCTCAATCGCAAGACAAATTAAGGAAGAAATTGAAGAAAAGCTTCAATATCCTGGTACAATTAAAGTAACTGTTATCCGTGAGACAAGAGCTACTGATGTTGCGAAATAATAATTAAGGAGTGAGTTATCTCACTCTTTATTATATTTAGGAGGTATATATGCGCATATTATATTTTGGTGATATAGTAGGTGAAAATACTATTAAAGTATTTGAAAAACATTTAGATGAAATTAAAAAAGAATATAAAATAAATGTTGCATTTGCAAATGCAGAAAATGTAACCATGGGTAAAGGATTAAATGTTAAGCATTATAAAGCATTAAAGGCTTTAGGTTTTCAAGGTTTTACAATGGGAAATCATACATTTTCTAAAAAAGAAATTAAAGAATATATTGATGATGCAACTATTGCTAGACCTGCAAATTTAAATACTGAATATGGTAAAGAAGTATTATATGTAAAATATAATGATAAAACTATTGCGTTAGTTAATCTTCTTGGTCGTGTGTATTCAAATACTCCTTTAGATTGTCCTTTTAAAACTATGGATAGATTATTAGATAATATTAAGGCTGATTATATAATCGTTGATATTCATGCTGATGCTACATCAGAAAAGAAAGCTTTATTTTATGATTTATCTGGTAAGGTAACTGCCGTATTAGGAAGCCATACTCATATTCAAACAGCTGATGAAGAGGTTTATAATAACACTTGCTATATCACAGATATGGGAATGTGTGGGCCTTATGAATCAGTACTTGGTGATGACAAGGATATGGTTATTAAAAGATTTAGAACAGGAATGTTTGATCCATTACCTGTAAGTAACGATAATAATTATGTTTTAAATGGTGTTATTTTAGATATAAAAGAATCTGGTAATCAAATTATTAGATTTAGTAAGAAATATACTCTTGATAATTAATATCAATAGAGTATAATACTTTTGGTGAAAAATATGAAGAATAAGATAAATATTAGCATGCCTTCTTTAAAGGATGCAAAATTAAGAAGAAACCTAGAGGTTCAAACAATTAGATATACAAATAATGAAAAATATAATGATTTAGGTAAGGGTAAGAATTATTATATTTTTACTTATGGATGCCAAGGTAATGAAGCAGATAGTGAAGTTATGGCAGGTATCTTAGAATCAGTAGGATATATAAAATCAGATGATCCAATGAATAGTGATGTTGTATTACTAAATACGTGTGCTATTAGAGAAAACGCAGAACAACGTATTTGGGGTGTACTTGGTCAATTAAAGGGAAGAAAAAGAGAACATCCAGATATGATAGTTGGTATTTGTGGATGTATGCCACAAGAGGAAAATGCAACTAAAAAGATTATAGAATCATATGATGTAGATATTATTTTTGGTACACATAATAGACACCATTTGCCTGAATTAATCTATCAAGCATACGAAACAAAATCTAAAGTAGTTGAAGTATTATCTAATGAAGGTACTATTTTAGAAGATGCTCCAGTAGTTAGAGAATCTAAGCACAAAGCTTGGGTTAATATTATGTTTGGTTGCGATGAATTCTGTACATATTGTATTGTTCCATACACAAGAGGTAGAGAAAGATCTAGAAGCAAAGATGATATTATCAATGAAGTAAAAGGCTTAGTAGCTGAAGGATATAAAGAAATAACTTTACTTGGTCAAAATGTAAATGCTTATGGAAAAGATTTAGGTTTAGATTATACATTTGGTGATTTATTATATGACCTAGATAAAACAGGTATTGAAAGAATTAGATATACAACAAGCCATCCAAGAGATTTAGATGAAAAAACGATGCTTGCGATGAGAGATTGTAAGAGTGTAATGCCACACCTACATCTACCTGTTCAATCAGGCGATAATGATATCTTGAAAATAATGAATAGAAAATATACATATGAAGAATATATGGCAAAAATAACTAGATTAAGAGAATTAGTACCAGATATTTCTTTAACTACAGATATCATTGTAGGTTTCCCTAATGAGACTGAAGAGCAATTCCAAAATACTTTAAAATTAGTAGAAAATGCTAAATTTGAAGGAGCCTTCACTTTCATTTATTCACCAAGAGAGGGTACACCTGCAGCTAAAATGAAGGATGATGTAACTGAAGAGGAAAAGCATGATCGTTTAAATAGATTAATTGAAAAAACTAATGAGGGATACTTAAGAGGACATGAAAGATTTGTAGGAAAAGTAGTTGAAGTATTAGTCGATTCAGAATCTAAAAATGGTGATGGTATGATGTGTGGTTATTCAAAGCATCTTAAGCTAACTCATTTTAAATCAACTGATAAATCATTAATCGGCAAAATAGTAAAAGTAAAAGTTACAGAAGCTAAAACTTGGTTTATGATAGGTGATTTAGTTGAAGACTAAAGATGAGATTATAAAGTACTTTAATGATTTAGAAGAAGTAAAAAGAATTAAGGAATTAGAACCATACATTAAAAATAACGAAGAAATCAATAATAAATTTAATGAATTAAAAGACTTTCAAAAACAAATGATTAATTCTAAAGAATTCAATCAATTTAATCAATATAATGTATTGAAAAAAGAATATGAATTAAAAAAAGAAGAATTATTAAATCTACCATTTGTTGAAGAATATTTAGAATTAGTAGATGAAGTAAATAATATCTTAAATAATTTAAGTAATGAAATCAATTATTTAATTGATAAGGAGATTAATAAATAATGAAATTATTTTTAATCATTACTGGTGTAATTATGGGCATCTCTTTTTTAGCTTATGTATTTGCGTTATTAGTAGATCATTTTGCATCAGTAGATGGATATGATAACCCAAAAGATTTTTGGAAAATATCAAGAAAAGTATTTGGATATTTATTTTTAATATCACTTGTTGTCTTCTTTGTAGCTAATTTTTTAGGTTTTTTAGGAGTCTTTACATATTAGGATGAAAATATATATTTCATCCTTTTATTTTTTGTGATATAATTTTTCTATAAAATAGGATTTTAAAAGACCTCGAAAGGAGGGAGAATATGATGAAGAAGTCATTTTTATTTGTTTTTAGTTTTTTTATTGCATCAATTATTATTATGATTGGCATGCCAAATGTATATGCTGATTCATATTTGAGCGATAAAACTGAAATGGAAATAGATCTTGATGTACCTGGAGTAGAGGCAATATGTCAAACCGATGATGGTTATATTTGGATAGCGCAATATTCAGGTCTTATAAGATATGATTCTAAAGAACAAATAACATATAAATATTTTGAAGAAAATGGAATTAAGCATGAAACAATTAATGTTAGAGCATTAAAGCAGCTAAATAATGAATTATTCATTATGACAAAAACAGATTTATATAAATATGCTGATAATAAATTTCAAACAGTTAATTTTGATTTGGATTCATTTAAAAAAATAGTAGGAGCTGATTCTAATAGAAGTGTAGAATTATTAGAATTAGAATTAGATAGCTATAATTCTTTATTATATGTATCTTCGGATATTGGCTTAATAAAATATGATATTAAAAACAATCAATCTTCATTTATAGAAGAAACTAAAGATAAAAAAGTAAATGATTGCGCGACATATAAAGATGGTAGCATTGTGTTCTACGTATTAGAAGATGGTATATATTCTAATGGTACTTTAATTCATTCTGATACAACAATATTAGATATTTATGTGTATGATAATAATTTATTAATAGGTAATACAACTGGCTTTAAAAAGAGAAATATTTTAAGCGGCGATGAAACAGATTATAAGACAGATATACCAACTGGCCAAGTAAATAAATTTTTATATTCTGAAAGCAATAAAATTTTATTTGTAGCTAGTGATAAAAAAGGCTTATATTGTGTTGATACCGAAGATTATTCTTATACTATTGCTGATTCATTAGCAAATAAGGATAAATTAGTTGATATTTTAGTCGATTATGAAAATAATTTATGGGTTGCATCACACAGCGTTTCAGCATCAGGATTATCTTTAATCACTAAAAATGCATTATTTAATTTATTATACGATGATACATATTGGGCAAAGAAGATTTCTAATAAGCAAGTAAACGCAATTAAAAGATATGAAAATTATATCTTAATCGCATCTAATTCTCATGGTATTTTATCATATGACTTAAATCAAAAGAAAATAGTAGATAGCGATATTACAACTGCAGTAATGTCTAAAATAAATGAATATGTTGAAAATTTAGGTGAAGAAGTCTCACCAGCATATTGTGACATTGAAATTTATAACAATGATTTATATTTTGCAGTCTATGGAATAGGATTAGTAAAATATGATACTTCAACTAAAGAAGTAACTATTTATGGTAAAGCCTTTGTTGAAGATGATAATAATTTTGTAGAAATAAATGCTGATGGTACTAATAGCCTAGTTTCAAGAGCAAGACTATTAGATTTGAGATGCTTAAAAGCTTTTGATGGATATTTAATTATTGGATATCAAAATGGTGGTATCATTAAATTTGAAGATTCAAAATATACAGTATTTAATGTTGGTAAAACAGTATTAAATATTCATAAAGCTTTAAATGGTAATATTTTATTTGTATATACTAAAAAGATTTATGAAATTACTAAGGATTTGAAAAATCCTGTAGAAATTGAAACAGAAGCCAATGTTGATGGTAATAAATTAACTTTATTAGTTGATGATAATAAAATTTATTATAATTTAAATAGTAGATTATTCTGTTATGAAAAGAATGGAGATACAATATCAAATAGAGAAATAGTACTACCAGGCATCAAAGGCTCTATATTTGAAATTAAAAAAGTAAAAATAGAAGAAAATAGTGGAAATATTTCATATAAGTTTATTATTGTAAGTCAAAATCAAATTTTTATTACTGAATCATTAGATAAGGAATATTTAGATGAGGATAATAAATTAAAGAATTTTGATGTTTATGATTCATCTAATGGAATTAAATCAATCTATAATAATACATTTGGTTATTATGATGAAAATACATTAAAATATTATTTACAAACAACAGATGGTATTTTTGTATATGATTTTAATGAATTAGAAGAAGATATTCCAGCCCTAAAGACAGCAATTAATTCAATTGATATTGATGGCACAAATTACTATACTGATAATGTTACAGTAGATAAAAATGCATATCGTATTGTATTTAATATATCAGTATTAGGATATAGACCAAACAAAGGTTATTCTCTATATTATAAATTAGATGGTGTTGATAGTGATTATATTCAAGTATTTAATGGAAATAGTGTATCTTACACAAATTTAAATGGTGGAAATTATACATTCCATTCATATGTATTAGATGAATATGGACAAAAGAGTAATGAAATAACAATTAATATCATCAAGCCTAAGAAATTCTTTGAAGAACCTGGATTCTGGGTAATACTTGGTATATTATTAATCATCGCAATATTAGTATTCAACTATTTCATTATTCGAAGAAGAACTAAAAAAGCTATCGAAAGACAAAATGAATATAAAGCTATAACATTAGAATCAATAGAAGCAATTGCTCGTACAATTGATGCTAAGGATTCTTACACTAATGGTCACTCTAAGCGTGTAGGAATCTATTCAAGAGAAATAGCAAGAGCTTTGAAATTGCCTGATGATGAAATAGATAATATTTATTATATTGCCCTACTACATGATATTGGTAAGATTTCAATTCCACTTGAAATATTAAATAAACCAGGTAGACTTACTGATGAAGAATTTGAAATAATGAAGAGTCATACAACTGCAGGCGCTAAGATTCTTGATGGTATTACAACTATTCCACATATTGTTGAAGGTGCTAAATATCACCATGAAAGATTTGGTGGTGGAGGATATCCTACAGGTATTAGTGGCGAAGAAATTCCATTTATTGCGAGAATTATTTGTTGTGCAGACTGTTATGATGCGATGGCTACAAAGAGAACATATAAGGAGCCTTATACAAAAGAAAAGATTATATCAGAATTTGAACGTTGTAAGGGTTCACAATTTGATCCTAAGATTGCTGATATTGTTATTAAGCTAATCAAAGAGGATAGATTAAGATATGGTACTGAATTGAAATCAGAATCAAAGGAGAAAAATTAATGTTTTGTAAATATTGTGGAGAAGAAGTAACTGAAGGAGTTAAATATTGTTCAAGCTGTGGACATCCTATAGATAACAATATTGATATTGATTTTACTAAAAAAGAAGAAGGACCAGTAGTTGACACTGGTCCATACAAAGTTTTTGCAATAATTGGATATGTATATGGATTTGCATCTTTAGCATTTTGTTGGTGCCCATATATGTTTTTCGCAATGATTCCTGGTATTGTATTAGCATGTCTTGGTACAAATAGTAAAAATGAAACTAAGAGAAATCAAGCAGCAACAGGAAGAACATTAACAATTATAGCAACTGCAATTAATGTTATATTAACAATTGCATTTACAGTCTTTTGGATTGCATTTGCATTTGATATGGCAAAACGAAATTAAGACATAAAAAAAGCCGTGGATTTTATATTAAAGCACGGTTTTTTTTCTTATTCAGCTTTTTCTTCAGAAGTAGTATTTTCTTCTTTAGCTTCATTAACATCTTTTACTTCAGCATTAATTGCTTCCTTTTTAGCAGGAGTAGGCATTGCAATAAATGTTGCAAGACAAGCTAATACTGCAAAAATTACAATTATAATACCAAAGATAATTAATTGAACATCCTTTTTGATAACAGGATCGTTACCAATCATTAAAGCGCCAAGTACAATTGAAATTACACCGAATAAAGTAATTATAACAGTAGCAATAACAACTTCCTTAATAGAGCTTTTCTTAACGATTGCAAATACTAAGTTTAAGATAGCATCAACAACAATGATTGAACCAACAACGATTAATACGTATGGTACAAATGCTAAGAATAGAAGAATTAATTCTCCACCTAAGCTTTTATTTACAACGAAGAAGATACCCATAGCTAATGCAACGCTTACGCCGATTGCAGTAATGCCAAAACCAGCTTCACCCTTAGACATAATAGAAGCAACAAGTGCAATTACTAAAACTAAACCTGAAATAATAAGTAATGAAATACCAATAACCATTGAAATTCCTTCAAATGCATTAGCACTAGCTTCACCACTTGCAGCCCCAGCAACGATACATAAAATACCGATTACTAATAAAATCAAAGCACTAGCCCATTTAGCGATATTCTTTTTTACAAATTCCATGTTTTCTCCTTTCTGTATCATCTTGTATTATGATGACACTTATGATATAAATATTATATAATCAAGATTGTGTGTTGTAAACAAAAAATTAAGTTAAGGAGCACAAATTGTGGATAAGAGAGTATATAGAACCCAAAAAGCAATAATCTCTGCATATTTAGAATTAACATCTAGAAAAGGCAAATTTACAATTAAGGAAATTTGTGATCTTGCAGGAATAAATAAATCAACATTTTATAGAAATTTCAACGATTTAGACGATTTTAAGCATAAGGCTGTTGATAAGATGTCTGAATATATTATAGAACATATTAAAGACGTTAATATGTTCTATACTGATCCTAAGGCATTTTATTTAGATTTCTTGGGTATATTAGAAGGTATTATTGCTAATTTAGGATTAGATGTAGAACTATCAAGATTATCTTCATTAATATTATTATTAACTAAGAAATTTAAAGTATTACATGAAAATAATAAAAATATATCATATAGTTATTCAAGAACTTTATTTTTAAATGGCGGTATTGTTTCATTCCTTGAAAGAAATGGTGATGTATTACTTTCAGAAGCAATCAAGGATTTTAAAAATAATATAGATTTAATTACTAAATATTCAATTGCTTTAATGAATTGTTAATAGAAAAACTGGTCAATATAGTGACCAGTTTTTTTATAATATTTCTCTTTTAAAATATCCTCTTGTGTCAGTATTTGAATTAAAGAATTTGTTAGATTTAGGATTTTTTAATTTCTCCTTAAATTTATTAACAATTTCTATTACTTCATCGTATGATTCAGTAGTAAATTGTAATCTTAATCTATTTGATATTGGTAATATGTTTGCTATATCATCAATTAAATTAAGTGGCTTTTCATTAATAATATGAGTTATACATCCATCATGATATATACCAAATTTTGCTATATCATCACTGATTTCATATTTATTTTTATTACATTTACCACATTCATTATATCTTCTTAATGGACAATATTTTAATGTCATTAAATTTTGTTTACCATATACTATGACTTCTAAATTAGGATTATCGCCATATTTTTCTTTATATCCATTTACCATATTGCATAAATCTTTGTATGATGCCTCAAAAGAAGCACATACATATTTAGCTCCTGCTTTATGTAAATCATAAATAGCTTTACTATTTATTACATTAAATGAATAATCACAGGTAATATCTTTTCCTTCATATTTATATAATGCTCCATAATTACCTGCAAGTATATAATTATCATCGATATCCTTTAATTCACCAACATATGGTGCATAATTCTTATAATAGATAGTATCAATACCAGAATCCTTTAATGCTTTATATTGCTCATCATTTGTACAGAACGCAACTAATTTAGTTTCTTCAAATGGATAATTTATTTTAATTATTTCATTAGCTTCATTATTTAATTCTCTTTTATTTTGCATAAAAGAATTAATATTATTAATTAAATTTCTTCTAGCTTCATTTATTCCTGATACAGTAATAAATAGATTATTAGCTAATTTGTTGTTTATTTCTTTTAAATAAAATGATGTTTCATTTAATTTTGATATTTGTTTAAATAATACTTCATCATCTATTGGTCTAGATTTAGCTTCTTGTAGAAGCATTTCAGATTTTCCTTCGAATCTTGTATTATCAATAATAGTAACTAATTTTAGAGGCTCATTTAATTTGCCTGTTATTTCAATTATTAATCCTCTTTTATATGTGTTATCATATGTAATATCAATAGAAGAATCAATCATTCTATATATTTTTGAATTAGGATTCATATCCTTGAAAATATTTAAGTAAGATGTTCCAATAGAATTATTAACTAATTTATTATTTTTATTATATATTTCATCTACTGTAAAATAATAATCTACACCATTGTTATCAATTCTAATACGATCATTTATATTTAATGTTTTCTTTAATTCAATTTCAGTTAGTTTACCTTTTTTATTTTTGATAAATCCAATTAATTCACCCTCATTACTTTTTTTAGTAATGTCAACGATACTACCCTTATCTTCTCCAAAGACAAACCCTTTTGTATAATTTCTGTGGAAAACAGATTCAAGTAGAGGTGTATTGTAATTGTTATCATCAATTTTCTTTCTATATTCACTAGTTATTATTTTTACATATTCAGGATTTTTCATTCTACCTTCAAGTTTTAATGAATCTACACCTAAATTAACTAATTGTTTAATATTAGAAGAAGTATTTAAATCTCTCATTGATAGGAAGAATCCCTTTTTATCCATTGGTTCACCATTTTTATATAATGTATATTCTCTTCTACAATTTTGAGAACAACGACCTCTATTACCACTTCTTAGTGTTAGAAGTGATGACATTAAGCATCCACCACTATATGATACACATAGTGCGCCATGGGCAAATACTTCAATTGGCATATTAGAATTTTCTTTTATGTATTTAATTTCGTCAATACTATTTTCTCTTGCTAGAACACATCTTTTAGCTCCAAGCTTTTCAAAGAATCTAATATCATCTATATTTTTAACACCTGCTTGAGTTGAGATATGAGCTTCCATACCACTACAATTATCAATAACATAATTAATTAGGGCATAATCAGCTAATATTAATCCATCAACCCCAAGAGAATATAATTCATTAACAAATTTTATACATTCATCAAGCTCATCTTCTTTAATAATTGTATTTACTGTAACATATATTTTCTTATTTAAACTATGCGCTAAAATAAGAAGTTCCTTTAGCTCATCCATTGTTAAGTTTTTTGCATAAGCTCTAGCGCCAAAGCGTTCAGCTGCACAATATATTGCATCACAGCCGTTATAAAGTGCTACCTTAGCACAAGTGAAATCTCCTGCTGGAGATAAAAGTTCTGTCATAATATCACCGTTTTGGATTTTAACACAATTTCACTTAATAATAAAGTAAGCAATACTTAAAATTATACAAAAAATATGGTATAATATCTTAGGTGAATTTTTTATGAAGCAAAAGAAGGATAGATTAAAAGATTATATAAAAAGCTATCTTATAAATCATAATGATGAATTTAAGGAGCTTTTAAGTTATAAAAATTTAAAGAAGAATAGTCAATCATATAAATTCTTAACTAATAGATTATATGTATTAAGATTTATCCTTGATGCTAAATTTGTAGATAAAATTTTATGTGACCAATTCACCGAAGCATATAGATTAGAAGATTTTGAGACTTGTTATGAAGTATTAACATATATTTATAAATATTATTTCATTGAAATAGATTTAAATTATGTTGATTATCCTGAAAAATTAAATAGAAGATTTTTAGTTCCTTTTAGAAATACAATTGGCGATTTAATAACATCAATTGTTGTTTTGATTAGGGCATCTGGTAATCATCTAGCTAATATCACATTTGCAAATAAAGAATTGATTACTGCAGCTGAAAATGTTGATGGATTATTAGAATTTAAGGATACAGTAGATTATGCTAATAATTATCAGGTATATGATTTAATTAATAGTGGTAAGGCAAAATTTTATTATGATTATGCAGACGGTTATGAATTTACTTTAAAAATTAGAAAATCAATTCCAATTGACGATAATTTATGTATGAGTAATTTAATATTAGTAGAAGCTAATGGATATGGAATTTACGAAGATAATAGAATTATATTAAATGATTATTGTAAAAATCCTAACGCTTTTAATAATTATGAAAGAAAATTAATTAAGGATATGATTCCTTTTAATTTTGAAGAGGTTGATGTAGATTCATTAATTTTAAAATTTGAATCTGAATATAGAAGAATAAATGAATTATATTCTTTTGATGATAAAAAAGAGGTGCAATAAAAAATGAAAAGAAAAATCAAATTTTTATCTTTTCTAGTTTTTTTGTTTTTATTAATTCCTACACTTTCATCATGTACATATATTAATTCTTTAATTCGTATTGCGAACGATGGTGAAACTCAAAAAAGTGTTCCAAATACTGAATTAACAGTTAATTATCATTTTGATGATCAAGTTAATACTGTAAAAACAACTGATAGAAATAGATTTGAATTTCCTGAAAAACCAACTAAAGAAGGATATACATTTGGTGGTTGGACATATAAAGATAGTTATCAAACATTATCTAAAGATGATATTATTTATAAAACTGAAACAAGTATAGACTTATATGCATATTTTAGTGAAGGAGATAAATATCATTTTAGCGATAATTTGAATTATAATGGACCATATTTTTCTAAAAATGGTTTGCCATCACTTGGTAAACCTAAGGTTTTAGTTGTTCCTGTTAATTTGGGTGGTTCAACTGACAAATCTAGTTATACACCAACTGATATGACAATGATTGATGAAATTAAAAAAGCATTTAATGGCACATCAGAAGAAACAGGATTTGAGTCAGTATCTAGCTATTATAAAAAAAGTAGCAATAATAAATTAGAATTAGAATTTGATGTTGTAGATGAATGGTTTACACCTAAAAATAGTCCATCATATTATGAACAATATGATTCTAAAACTGATAAATATTATGAAGCAGGTGCCGGATTAATTTTAAATGAATTTATCCAATCATATGATTCAAAATATGATTTTAGCCAATATGATTATAATAAGGATGGCTATATTGACGCTGTTTGGATGATATATAATGTAGAACCTAATTACAACGATACAACATTCTACTGGGCATATGTAACATATAGTCAAAATACATCAAAAAAATATGATGGCTGTTATCCAAGACATTATGGTTTTGCAAGCTATTATTTTATTCATGAATATGAATTATCAAGAAAACAAAGAAGAGAAATAGAATTATATGATATGTCAGATATAACATATGATGCGCATACATATATTCATGAAACAGGCCATTTGATGGGTTTAACAGATTATTATGATTCTGATAAATCTAAAGGTGGAACTGGTGGATTATATGGTGCTGGAATGATGGATGCAAACCAAGGTGATATGAATACAATTGATAAACTATTACTTGGCTGGATTGATCCATATGTATGTTATACAAATAGCGATGTAGTAGAATTTAATATTAGACCATTTACTGAAACTGGCGATGTAATATTAATTTCTAAAAATAAACCAGGAAGTATTTATAATGAATATTTCTTATTAGAGCTATATACTAATACAGGCTTAAATAGTCATGATAAGCCAATAGATTTACCATCATCAACTTTAGAAAGAATAAAATTAAATTTAGAGAATAAAAGAAATGTATATGGCATAAGATTATTACATATAAACGCCACTACATCTGATGAATATAATGGTAAAACTTATAATCAACAAATGGATTTTGTATATAATAATTCAACAACTAGAAACTTATTTGTAGATATGATTGTAAATAGTAAAACCGCTTATGAAACTAAAGCGTCTAAAACTATTGTTAATAGCTACGCATTAATTACTGATATAGATAAAGAGATTAATTTAAAGACTAGTACTTATAGAATGACTAATCAATCAAATATATTCTTTAATTTTAAAATAAATGAATTAACTGAAAATAATGCGAAAATCAATATAATTTTTTAAAATGAGGTAGGTGAAATTAATGAGAATAAAAAAGATTATTACAACATGTTTTTTATTAATTTCATCTACTCTTTTTTTATCATCATGTGCTAAGGATGATAAAATAGCGTATAAAGAAGAAAAATTAGAATTTGTAAATTTAGCCAATAGCTATTATGATATGAAGGCTAATAGTTTGAATATTTATTATGTTGATAATTCTGATATACAATATGTTGATGCAGGGAATTTTATGAAAACCTTAGATGGTTTTTATCAGTCTTCCTTATTTAAAAAATCAATTTCATCATTTAGAAATATTTATAATATTTATGTATATGCTAATACAGGTAATGGTATTGAATATATAAGCTGTGTATTTGATTGGAATAAAAATACAATCACAGTTAATAATCCATTATTTTTCAATATCAAATATAATCCATCTAGTGTAGAATTTATGACTCATTTAGAAGAAGGTAAAGCTGAAATAGAAAATCAAAAAGAAATAGTTTTTGATTTAGCTAAATATGGTTTTGATATTTATTATAAAAATGGTAAATGCTTAGTACCATTTAGTATTATGAATACTATATTTTGTTCGGATGGCTATTATAATTTATATAATAATGGTGAAAAAATATATGGTACATATTATGATATATCAAATGTAAGTGACGAAACTTTTAATTCAATTTATAATGATAATTTATCTAATAAAGGTCAAACTAATGAATTAAGATTAGAAACATATAATCATTTAAGATTTGTAATGAATAATTATTATGGTCTTAAAAAATTTAAAGAGATAGATGATTTTGATTCTATTTTAGAAAATTATAAGGAAGATATTTTATCATTAGATGTAGAAAAAAATAGAAAAGCATATTATAATTTATTTTCAACATATTTAAATGATTTACATACTAGAATAGGTGCATATTCTTTTTATAATACTAAAGAAATAGCTATTCCAACTTATGCAGCTAAGGATATGTGGGATTCTAATAAATTAAGTGAGAATAGAAGAATATATAAAGAAAAAATCCAATATTTATCTAATTTATCTAAGGATATTTATCCTAACAATGAATCAACATATAGAACATATGATAAAACCGCGATATTATATATGAGCGAATTCAATGTTGGTACAACAGAACAAAACAAGAGTTTAGATGCGTATAAATATGATTCATACGAATATATGAAATGGGCATTGAAGAATATTGAAGATAAAGGTATTAAAAATGTAGTTTTAGATTTATCTCAAAATGGTGGTGGCGTTGTTGCGGCACTACTAAAGGTATTAGGATTTGTATCAAATGATGATATTACATATAGAATATATGATACGTTAGCTGATTCTACTACATCTGTTAAATTTAGAGTTGATATTAATGCTGATGATGATTATTCAGATTTAGATGCATATACTAATTATAATTGGTATGTTTTAGCTGGTGTTAATACATATAGTGCGGCTAACACATTTGTCGGTATGTCAAAGGAATTAGGTGTAAAATCAATTGGTCAAAAATCAGGCGGTGGAATGTGCTCTGTATTACCTGTCATTTTAGCTGATACAACAACTGTAGAAATGAGTTCAACTAACGCAATGTATACTTATGTAAATAATAAATTAGTATTTATGGAAGGCGGATTTGAGCCTGATATAGAGCTAGATTATGATAAATTTTATGATATTGAATATATTAATTCTATTTTAATTGATTAGGTGGTGTTAAAATGGCTGTAAAGCTTTCAGTAATGGTAGAAGGATTAAAATGGGTTTGTGCTCATAATACTGTTTATATAAATATAAAGAAGAATACTTTAATTAATTTAGCGGATCCATCTATTGCTTTAGAATTATCAGAGGATGCATTAACTGAAATTGAAGAAAATAAAGAAGATTGTATTGAGCTTCCTTCATGGAAACAAGTAGATACAAAAAAAATAGCTAAAAATTATGTAGAAAGCTTACCTGATGGTGCAGTGAAAGCAAGACTTGAAAAAGCATTAAATGGCTTATTTCCAATGAAGAAATTCCATAAAGAAATTGAAATTTTTGAATATACTGATAATTGGTATAATTATCGCTCTATGGCTTTAAAAAACATCGCAATTAATTTTTTAAACATTAAAAAAATAGAATTTGAAGATGATATTTCATATTAGTAGAAAGTGCATTTTAGCACTTTTTATTTTTTTTTAATTATTATATAATTAAGAAAAGAGGGTGTCTTTATGGAACTTAATAAGTATGAATTATTAAATAGAAGCTATAGCTTTGTTTCATTTGATAATAGCTCACTAACAATCGCTGTAAAAAATCTAGAAGATAAAACTGTTAATGTAATAACCTTAGATAATGTAAAAAATGTAATTGGTGATGTTAATATCACTAATAAAATGATTACTAAGTGTGAAACAGATGATAATGGTAATAAGATTTTAGATTTAATTATTGACAACCAAAGTTTGAAAATGGAATATACTAATTACTCAATTTGTTCTATTAAAGTATTTGAAAATTATATTGCCTTATATGAAGATGAATTAATTGAGATGAGTGGAGAATGGGAGAAGGAATTTTCGACATTTGGTTATTTAAAAAATGAAGCAAAGGACTTAGAAAACCAGAGATTAATTATCGCAATGGATTGCAATACTGGTAAGCCAGTTGGATATTTATATGGCCATAAGTATAAAACTATCAATGCTTCAGCAACTATTCCTAAGAATTCATGTGTCTTTGAACTTGAGGAAATATTTGTTAAAAAGGATTATAGGTGCAAGGGCATTGGTACATTAATGTTTAATGCGATAGAAGAAAAAATAAAAAAAGAAGGAATTTCTTATATAACCCTTACAACAGCAACGAAGGATTATAAAAAAATATTCCATTTTTATGTCGAAGAATTAGGCATGACATTTTGGCATGCAAGATTATTTAAGGATTTGAATAATGAAGAGAATAAATGATTACATTTCATATTTAGAATCTACTGATAATCCGTTATCAGCAAGAGTTTTTATAATTAATGGAAAAGAATATAATTATATATTCGATGTTGGTGCAAATAAAGAATCTAGAGAAATAATTAAAAATATTGAAAATAGAAAAATAATTATTTCTCATTTTCATACAGATCATATGGAAAATCTTAGGTTTTTTATTGAGGATGTAGATAATTTATATATAGGTGATTATACCTATAAAATTCTAGGCTATGGTAATGTTATTAAAGAAGAATTAGAGATATCTGACGGAATTGATTTAAAGATTATTCCAATTCCTAATAGTCATTCAAAAGGCGCTTTATGCTTATTAATAAATGAAGAGTATTTATTAATTGGAGATTCACTTGAAGGCAATAGATACGGATTAAATCAAAATTCACTAAAGGATGAAATAGCATTACTTGAAAAATTAAATTTTAAATATATTTTAACTGGTCATGAAAGTGAAATATATTTAAAGGATGATGTTATAAAGACATTAAAATATTATTATTCAAAAAGAGATAATAAAAAGCCTTATATAGGCTATGATATGCTTTAATAATTACAATTATTAACGAAATATATGATACTTTACATTTGTTATTATTTTTGATATAATTACTTTGGCTTGTTTTAATTAGTAAACTAATTAGAACTAGAATAATTATTTGTTAGGGAAGGAAATAATATAATATGACAGATTTAGAAGTAAAACAACAATTAAAAGATTTCTTTGTTAATGAGTTAGGCGTTGATGCTAATGAATTACAATATGACACAATCCTTTTCAATGAAGGAATTGGTCTTGATTCAATTGATTCAATTGAATTAGTTTCATTCATTGATGAAACATTCGGTGTTCAAACATCTGGAATTGATAAAGCAAATTTCAAGAACATTGATACATTAGCAGCTTATATCGTTGCCCATATGAATTAATTTTTTATGATTGCAAACTTATTATAAGCTTGCAATTATTTTTTATTTTTATAGATTTTATTTTTTGGAGGAATTATTTATGACTGATATTAAAAATCGTTGTGTTATCACAGGTTTAGGTATGATTAACGCTATTGGTAATAGTGTTGAAGAATGCTTTACAAATGCAAAGAACGGAGTATCTGGTATTGAAGCAACAACATCTGTAGATACAAAGGATTGTTATGCAAATTTAGCTGCAGAAGTTAATCATTTTGATTTAGCATCTATCAAAGGTACTGAAGGTATGGATAGAGTTTCAAAATTTGCAATTAAGGCAGCAACAGAAGCTATGGAGGATGCAAAGCTTACAGATTTCAATGATAATACAAGAGTATCTGTAATTATGGGGTCTTGTGTAGGTGGAGCTGTATCAATTGCTCATTATTATGAAAATAATCATGATGCAGATGATATTGAAAGAATGCCTATTTCAAGAATCGCAAATGATGTTGCATCATATTTCCATATTGGTGGTGTTGTTACTAATATTGCTAACGCATGTGCGGCAGGTACAATATCTATTGCATATGCATGTGATTTAATTAGATCAAACAAGGCTGATATCGTACTTGCAGGTGGTACAGATGCTTTCGCATCAGTTCCTTATGCAGGATTCTTAGCATTACATGCCCTAGATTCTAATCCATGTTCACCATTCAATCATTGTACTGGTATTACACTTGGTGAAGGTTCAGGTGTAGTAGTTGTTGAATCTTATGAGCATGCATTAAAGAGAAAAGCTAAGATGTATTGTGAAGTATTAGGTTCTGGTGTATCATCTGATGCACATCATATTACAGCACCAAGAGAAGATGGCGAAGGTCAAATGAATGCTATCAACTGGGCTATTAAAACATCAGGCGTAAATAAAAATGAAATTGGCTATATCAATGCTCATGGTACTGGTACAGCTAAAAATGATAATGCAGAATTCTTATCATTACATACAATCTTTGATGGAGCAAATGATGATTTATCTGTTTCATCAACTAAAGCAATGGTTGGTCACTGCTTAGGCGCAGCAGGTGCAATTGAAGCAGTATTCTCAATTAAGTGCTTAACTGAAAATATTGTATTACCTACATTAAGATATAGTGATGAAGATTTAGAAGCATTAAAGGAAAAAGCAGGAAAGATTGATTTTATTCCAAATAAGGCAAGAGAAAAGAAATTAGAGACAGTAATGTCTAATTCATTCGCATTCGGTGGAAATAATGCTTCAATTATTTTTTCAAAGAATGAAGGAAATGTTAATGTTAAGACTACAAATAATGAAATTGCAATTACAGGTTTAGGTATGGTTACACCACTTGGTAATGGTATTGATAATTATGTTGAAAAGATTAATGATTTCAAACCAGAATCTACATCAATTGCTTCACATGTTGAAAGAGCAGATTATGATGTATTTGGTTTAGGTATGACATTTAGAAAACATGATAATTTATCAAAGCTTCAAGTTGTTTCAGGTATGAATGCCTTAAAGGATGCTAATTTCACTGTTGATGATTCTACAGCAACAACAATTGGTATCGTTGTAGGTACAAGTGAAGGTGCACTTGGTACATGCTTAAATTTCCAAGATAATATTACTGAAAAGGGTAACTGTAATGGTTCAGCATTTAATTTCCCTAACACAGTATATAATGCTGCAGGTGGATATTTATCTATTTGTTCTGGAATCAAAGGCTACAACGTAACTATTACAAATGGTGCTCAATCTGGTTTAGCATCAATCGCTTATGCAATGGATATTTTAAGAAAAGGTACAGAAGAAGCTATTTTAGCAACAGGTACTGATGAAAATATCGAAATTATCGATAAGATTTATAGACAACAAAATATGGTAGCTGATTCAGTAAATGCACCATATGAAAATAAAAATGGATTTACATTATCTGATGGATCAATTTCAATTTTACTTGAAAATAAGAACGATGCCTTAAAGCGTGGCGCTAAGGTTTATGCAAAAGTTAAGGGCTATGGTATGGCTCATAAGAGTGTAGGATTCAATACAATTGAAGGCTCATCTAGCGCTTTAGTTGCAGCAATTAATGACGCACTTAAGGATGCAAATATTAGTGCATCAGATATCGATGGTATCGTAGGATTTGCAAATGGTGATAAGGTAATTAACGCTGAAGAAGCAAAAGGCTTAAATGCTGTATTTGGTGATAAAGCATTACCTATTATCAATTTAAAGGATAATTTAGGTGAATCAAGAAGTGCTGGTGCCGCACTTGGTGTTGCACATACTGCATTATTATTATCAGGTAAATTAAATGAAACTAACGCATTTGTAAATGGTAAGAAAACTAAAGTATCTGCAAATGCTTTAAATAAGGTATTAGTTGTTTCTTATGGCTTTGGTGGTAGCTATACTGCCATTGTTGTAGAAAGATAATTGGAGGTTATTATGAAAGTTGCAATTGTTACAGGAGCTTCACGTGGTATCGGTAGAGCTTGTGCTATAAAATTAGGACAAGCTGGATATACTGTAGTAATTAATTATGCTTCAAATGATGCTAAGGCTAATGAAGTATTAGATATCATCAAACAAAATGGTGGTGATGGAATGCTTTATAAAGCTAATGTTGCTAATTATGATGAAGTAAAAGAAATGGTTAAAACAGTATTTGATACATATAAGCAAATTGATTTATTAGTAAATAATGCTGGTATAGTAAGAGATGAACCATTAATTGGTTTAAATAAGGAAAACCTTGATATGTGCTTTGATTTAAATGTAAAAGGCTATTTCTATTGTGCTAAGGAAGTTGCACTTAAAATGGCAAGAAAAAGAAGCGGTGTAATTATTAACATGTCAAGTGTTTCTGGTACATTCTCTTTACCTGGTCAAACAGTATATAGTGCTACAAAGGGGGCTGTAAATCAATTTACTAGAACTCTAGCAAAGGAAATGGGTTCACGTGGAATTAGAGTAAACGCAGTTGCACCTGGATTTATTGAAACTGATATGATTGATACTTTATCTGATGAGAAGAAGGCTGAATATTTAAAGGTTATTCCTCTTAAGAGATTTGGTACAGGTGATGATATCGCTAATTTAGTAGTAGCTCTAGCTAGTGATCAAATGTCATACATCACAGGTCAAATTATTACATTAGATGGAGGTTTATCACTATAATGTTAAATATTAATGATATTAATAAAAGAATTAAACAACGCCCACCATTCCAAATGATTGAGCGTGTTACAGAATGGACTCCAGGTGAGTCAGCAACAGGTATTAAAAATGTATGTATTAATGAACCATATTTCATGGGTCATTTCCCTGATGCACCTATAATGCCTGGTGTATTAATTATCGAATCATGTGCACAGCTATGCTCATTAGTATTCGACACAGAAGGTGGAAACCCTGATATTATCTATGTTTTATTAAAGGTAGATAATTTCAAATTTGTTAAGCCAGTTATTCCTGGAGATCAATTAGTTATAACTGTAACTAAAACAAAAATAATGGGACCTCTTGCAGTATTTGATGCAAAGGTTATGGTAGATGGAGAATTACGTTCTAAGGGAACAATGACATTTACAATGGTTGAAAAATCAAAAATTTATGGTGAATAATATTTAGGGATGGTCTTGATATGAAAAAGATTTTAGTTCTTAATGGTAGCCCCAAAAAGGAAAGATCAGCTACATTAAATGTTACAAAGGCATTTGTAGCTGGTATGCTATCAACTAATAATTATGAAATTGAATATGTTAATTTATCAGATTTGAATATCAAGCCATGCACTGGATGCTTATCTTGCTGGGGAACAACCGAAGGAGAATGTGTTATTAAGAATGATGATATAAAAGAAATAAAAGAAAAGATTCTTAACTCTGATATTTTTATTGAATCATATCCATTATTTTTCTTTGGTATGCCAGGAACTATGAAGGTTTTTACTGATAGAATGTTATCAATGATGAAAACATATAGAGGCCAAAAATCACCTGAAAATGGTGAATCATTCCACGGCATTAGATATGAAAAAAATCCAAAATTCATAGTAATTACATCATGTGCGTATACTGAATTTGGACCTGTATATGAGCCTTTAATTAGCCAATATGATTGTATATGTGGTAAAGGCAATTATACAATGTTATTTTCACCTCAATTAAAAACATTAATTGATTTAAAAAATGAATCAAAAATTAATAAATATTTAGATAAATTTTATAAGGCTGGTGTTGAATATGCTACTAATGGCAATTTATCACCTGAAACTTATGAATTATTAAAAAAGCCTCCTTTTTCAGAGGGAGCTTATAAAATTTTCCTTGATAATTTCTGGAGAGAGGAAAAACAAAAGGGAAAGGAGACTAAATAATTATGTTTGAAGAAATTAAAAAATTATTAGTTGAATGTGCTCATGTTGATGAAAATGAGGTTACCCTAGATGCAAATCTTAAAAAAGATTTAGGTATCGATAGCCTTTATGCTGCTGAATTAACATTAGAACTAGAGGAGCATTATGGAATCGCTATTGAATGGGAAGAAATGCTAGAAGTTTACACAGTAAAAGATGTAGTAGACCTAATCGAAAAAAAGGTAGGTAGATAATATGAATTTTGATGATTTAAAAAAGGCAATTGAGATTTTTAAGGAATCTGGATTGACATATATGGAATTTGAACAGGATGGTATGCGTGTAGCCTTTGATAATAGACAAAATCAAACTATTGCAGCTCCAAGTGCAGTAGTAGCACCAGGAGCACCTACTCAGGTGGCTGAAGAAAATTCAAATTCTGATAATAAATTTTATGTTACATCACCTTTAGTTGGTACTTATCATCAAGCAGCTTCTCAAGGTGCAAAGCCATTTGTTAGTGTTGGACAAAAGGTTAAAAAGGGCGATAAGCTTTGTATAATTGAAGCAATGAAGGTTATGAATGAAATAACAGCTACTAAATCTGGTGAAATAACTGAGATTTTAGTAAGTGAAGGACAAATGGTAGAATTTGATCAAAAGTTATTTGTAATAGGTGATTAATTATGTTTAAAAAGATTTTAATTGCTAACCGTGGTGAAATTGCTGTTAGAATCATTAGAGCTTGTAAGGAAATGGGTATAAAATCTGTTGCAGTTTATTCTGAGGCAGATAAAAAAGCCCTTCATACAGAATTAGCTAGTGAAACAGTATGTATCGGTAAAGCAGCATCTAGTGAATCATATTTAAATATGGAACGTATAATAAGCGCTGCTTTAGTGACAGGATGTGATGCCATACATCCTGGTTTTGGCTTTTTATCAGAAAATCCACAATTTGCACGTATGGTTGAAAAATGTGGTTTAACATTTATTGGGCCAAATCCTGATGTTATGGAAAAAATGGGTAATAAGGCTGAAGCTATTCATAGCATGAAAGAGGCTGGAGTACCTATCGTTCCTGGTTCATATAAAGCTGTTAGCATGGAAGAAGGCCATAAGATTGCTGATGAAATTGGTTATCCAGTTTTAATTAAGGCTTCAATGGGTGGCGGCGGAAAAGGTATTAAGAGAGTTAATAATACTAAAGAATTTGATACATTATATGCGGAAGCAAAGGATGAAGCTATGAAATTCTTTGCTAATGATGAAATATATGTTGAAAAATTCATTGTTTCACCTAAGCATATTGAAGTTCAGGTTATGTGCGATAAATTTGGTAATGTAATTCATTTATTTGAAAGAAATTGTTCAATGCAACGTCGTAATCAAAAAATGCTTGAGGAAGCACCATGCCAATCTATCAGCAAAAACCTTAAGGAAAAATTATATGAATCTGCAATTAAAGCATGTAAGTATGTTGGTTATGATAGCGTAGGTACAATTGAATTCTTAGTTGATAAGGATGAAAATTATTATTTCATTGAAATGAATACAAGAATTCAGGTAGAGCATGCAGTAACAGAGGCTATAACAAATGTTGATATTGTTAAGAATATGATAAAGATTGCATATGGCCTAAAGCTAGCTTATAAGCAAGAGGATATTAAGCAATTAGGATATGCACTTGAATGTAGAATAACAGCTGAGGATGTATTTAATGATTTTAGACCTAATCCAGGTAAAATTAATTTTATGCATACTCCAGGTGGAATGGGTGTAAGAATAGATACTGCAGTTTATACAGGATATGAGATTTCACCTTTCTATGATTCTATGATTTTAAAAATCGTTGTTTCAGGTCAATCAAGACTAGAATGTATAAGAAAAATGCGTGCAGCATTAGAGGAATTAATTATTGATGGTGTTAAAACTACAATTGAATTCCACTATCTATTATTACATAATCCTACATTTGTATTAGGTAATTATGATACTACATTTGTAGAAACATTCTTAAAGGAGGTATTTGAAAATGCAAAACGCCTTCGATAAAAGAAAAGAAGAATTAAAAGAATTTAGTGAAGCATTAGACAAATTAGATATTAGAAAAAAGGATGAGGTTGTTCAAAAACAAGCTCCTGATGATTTAATGACTAAATGTCCTAAATGTGATAGATTTTTAGTTAAAGAAGAATTATTTGATAATTTAATGGTATGTCCATATTGTAATAATCATATGAGACTTCATGCTAAAGATAGAATTAATCAAATAATGGATAAGGATTATGAAATAATCTTTAATAATCTAGAAGAAAAATATCTAGATTTCCCTGATTATGAAAAAAAGCTTAATGAGGCAAAAGAAGCATCAGGTAATGATGAATCAATTGTTTGTGTAAAGGGTAAAATTAATGGCATCAATGTATTAGTTGGTGTTATGGATTCATTCTTTATGATGGGTTCAATGGGAAGTGTATGTGGAGAAAAGGTTACTTTAATGGCTGAAAAGGCAACTAAAGAAAACTTACCATTAATTTTATTTACATGCTCTGGTGGAGCAAGAATGCAAGAAGGAATTATTTCTTTAATGCAAATGGCTAAAACAAGCCAAGCAATTGGTAAATTGAAAGAAAAAGAATTATATATTTCTGTATTAACAGATCCTACAACTGGTGGTGTTTCTGCATCTTTTGCAGCATTAGCTGATATTACACTTGCAGAGCCTAATGCATTAATTGGTTTTGCAGGTAAAAGAGTAATTGAAAGAACAATTAAAGAAGTATTACCAAAGGAATTCCAAACAGCTGAATTTAACCTTGAAAAGGGATATATAGACAAAATAGTAAAAAGAAAGGATTTAAAGGAGACTTTAGCTAATTTACTAAAGCTTCATAGGTATAATTAATATGAGTAAGCTTGAAGAAAATCAGTTAAAGATAAAAGAATTAGAACAAGAAATTTTAGATCTTGATCCTCAAAGTCCTGAATTTAAATCTAAAAGTAAAGAATTAAATAAAATTAAAAAAGAAACATTTTCTAATTTAAGTCACTGGGATAGAGTTTTAATTGCTAGATCTGAATCTAGATTAAAATCTCCAGCTTTAGTTAGTAAATTGTTTACTAATTTTATTGAATTACATGGTGATCAATTATTTTCAGATGATCAATCTATTTTATCTGGTATAGGTTATTTAGGTGATATTCCTGTAACAGTTTTAGCTCAAGCTAAGGGTTCTAATTTAGAAGAATCATTAAAAAGAAATTTTGGTATGACTTCTCCTGAAGGTTTTAGAAAGACTTTAAGATTGGCAAAGGAAGCTGAAAAATTCAATAGACCTATTATTACAATAGTAGATACTTCAGGTGCATATCCTGGAAAAGGTGCTGAAGAGCGTGGCCAATCTAGAGCTATCGCTGAGAATTTAATGGAATTTTCTAAATTAAGAGTACCAGTAATTTCTGTTGTATTAAGTGAAGGTGGTTCAGGTGGAGCGTTAGCTTTAACTGTATCTGATTATATATTTATGTTTGAAAATGCTATATATTCAGTTTTATCACCTGAAGGATTTTCATCTATTTTATTTAAAAATACTAAGACTGCTGAAGAATCAGCTGAGATTATGAAATTAACATCTCATGATTTAAAAGAATTAAAAATTATTGATGAAATAGTAAAAGAACCACTTGGTGGAATAAAAGCACCAACTGATGATTTTGTTAATGATTTAAAGAAAAAATTAATCGATAAGATTAACGAATTAGAAAAACTAGATAAAGATACACTTATTAATAATAGATATAATAAGTTTAGACGAATTGGTCTAGAATAGGAGTTTATATGAAAATTGCATTTTTATTTGCAGGTCAAGGTGCACAAGCAGTAGGCATGGGTAAGGATTTTTATGATACATATCCACTTGCTAAAGTAATATATGATAATTATCCAGAAATTAAAGATTTATGCTTTAATGGACCTGTAGAAACATTAAATCAAACTGCATATGCTCAAAAGGCAATGTTATTAACATCATATACTATCGCATCTATTTTAAAATCAAATGGTATTACACCAGAATATGCTTGTGGTTTATCATTAGGTGAATATAGTGCTCTAGCTTATGCTAATACATGGAAACTAGATGAAGCAATTGAAATTATTACTAATCGTGGAAGAATAATGCAAGATGCCCTACCTCTTGGTACATCTAAGATGGCTGCAGTAATTGGTTTAGATAGAGATATTATTTTAAATACAATTAAAAATGTAGATGGTATTTGTGAGATTGCAAATTATAATTGTCCTGGTCAAATCGTTATTACAGGTGATAATAAAGGTGTAGATGCTGCAATGCCATTACTTCTAGCTGCAGGTGCTAAAAGAGTATTACCACTTAATGTTTCAGGTGCCTTCCATTCATCTTTATTAATTCCTGCTTCAAAGGAATTAAGAAAAACATTAGATAAATTTAGCCCAAATAAGCCTGAATGTAAGATTGTATATAATGTATCAGGAAAAGAAGAAGATAAGCCATTAAATGACTTATTAGAGGCTCAAATATGTCATTCTGTATATTTTGAAGATTCATTAAAGTATTTAAAAAATCAAGGGGTAGATACATTTATTGAAATAGGACCTGGTAAAACATTATCTGGTTTAGTTAGAAAAACATTAACTGATGTTAAATGCTATGCTGTAACTGATGTAGATTCTTTAAATCAAGTTTTGGAGGCATTAAAATAATGGATGAAATTAAATATCTTAAGGATATTAATAATTTTCATCTTTACTATGTTGAAAGTATTGGTTCGACCAATACTTTTTTAAAAGATAATTATATGAAATATCCTGATAATTCAATATTATTGGCTAAATATCAAACAAATGGTAGAGGAAGATATACTAGAAAGTGGGAATCAAGTGAGGATTATACATTTTCTTTATTATTGAAAAAAGAATATCATAATGAGATAATAGCTCCTTTATCAATTGTTAGGGCTTTAAAATCTTTTGGAGTTGATACAAAAATCAAATGGCCAAATGATATATATTTAAACAATAAAAAGCTATCAGGTATATTAATTGAATCAATATATGGTGGTAATGAATTATATGCCACAATAGTAGGTATTGGTATTAATAAAACTGATAAATTAGAAGTTAATGGAATTGGATTAAATAAAGATATTTCATCAACAGATTTAATATCTAAAATAATAAAAGAATATGAATTTTTAATGAATCAATCATTTGATAATTATATTAATGAATATATTTCTTATAGTAATGTTATTAATAGAAAGATAATATATCAAGGTGAAGAATATATTGTTGATAATATAAATGAAAAAGGCCATTTGCTATTAAATAAAAATGGCATAATTAAAGAAATATCATGTGATGAGATTAATATTAAAGATTCATTAATATAATATATTTATGTAGAGAAAGAAAAAATGCTTACTGTAATTCAGCAAGCATTTTTATATTATCTCTTTCTTCCTAGACCAACTTTATTCATTACTTTATTAATCTTTTTGTTTGCAAGGTAATTTGCATAATCTCTACCTTCATCTAATACCTTATCTAAGAAATCAGAATTAATTAATTCGTTATATTTCTTTTGAATTGGCTCGATTTCAGCAGCAACAGCGTTTGCTACATCTTCTTTGAATTCTGCATAAGAAGAATCCTTATATTTTTCTTCAAGTTCAGCAATAGAAGAACCAGTACAGCATGACATAATAGTTAGTAAATTAGAAATACCAGGTTTGTTTTCTTTATCAAATTTAACATGAGTATCAGAATCAGTTACAGCTGATTTTATTTTTTTCTTAATAACATTAATATCATCAAGTAATGTAATAAATGATTTTGGATTTTCGTCTGATTTACTCATTTTCTTTGTAGGATCTGTAAGTGACATAATTTTAGCACCAGCACCTGCGATATAAGGCTCAGGTACTACAAATGTTTCACCGAATCTATTATTGAATCTTTCTGCCAATGTTCTAGTCAATTCTAGATGTTGTTTTTGATCTTGTCCTACAGGTACACAATCAGTATCATAAAGTAAAATATCTGCAGCCATTAAAGATGGATAAGTAAGAAGACCTACTGTTACACCATCTGTTTGATGCTTTGCAGCTTTATCTTTATATTGTGTCATTCTTTCTAATTCACCAATATATCCTGTACATTGCAATATCCAACCTAAAGAAGCATGGGCAGGAACCTCTGATTGAATAAAGATATGAACCTTCTCTGGATTTAAGCCACAAGCTAAATAGATTGCAACAAGTGATCTAATATTTTTTCTTAATGCTTGTTTATCTTGTGGAACAGTAATTGCGTGCATGTCAGCAACAAACACTAAAAAGTCTGTGAAGTCAGGATTATCTTGTAACTTTACAAAGTTTTTGATAGCTCCTATATAATTACCAAGTGTAATATTACCACTAGGTTGAATTCCTGATAAAAATCTCATAATAAATCTCCTCCTAAAATGAAAAAACATCCTTAGGTCATAAAAACCTAAGGACGATAATAACCGCGGTGCCACCTTAATTCTGATATAATCAGCTCTTTTAATATTAAGATATAACCAATTCCTTAAATTAATATATCTGATGCTTTCACTGTCCACCAGTCGCTAATAAAGTGATTAACCAAGTACTAAATTGAGTATATCACATATAATAAAAATTATCAATTTATAAATATAAAATAAAAAAAAGGTAAATGCAAAAGATAATACTCATATGTGTAAGGCATGTGTAATAAAAATTGTAAAAGCGTTTTCTACAAGAAAAAGTCGCTTTATTGAATTATTAACACGAATAAGTTGAAATATAAGATATAATTTTAATAAAATTCAGGTTTTTTTCAAATTTTCGAATAATATTTTTATTTTATTTGAGAAAATTTAAAAAAATATGTAAAAAATGTTGATTTTCGTGTATAAAAAGAATATAATCAAAGCAGAATTTTTCGGAGAAGGGGTAAAAATATGAAAATTAAGAAAATTGCTTTAGCTGCTTTAGCAGCTGCAACAGTTGTAACTTTAGCTTCATGTGGTGGCGAAACAGTTACATTCGGTTCAATGGATACTCATTATAGTGGAACATTGAAAGCTGGCTTTACATCATTAGCCAACAAAAATGAAAATGGTGAATTAACATTCCAAAGAAATGATAAAGGAGAAATCACTGATAATACAAAGGCTACTTATACAGTTGCTGGAAAGACTATTAATGTTAAACCTGTTTATAGAACTTTCTATCAAACTGAAACTTCAAATGACCAATTCAATTATCTAACTAACCAATGGCAACAAAACTCTGATCAATATTGTAATATGGTTGATGGTTTAGTAACTAATGATAAGTATTCAAATATTGTAGGTGCTTTGGCTTTAGGCTATAAGACTGAAGAGAAGGGTGACAAAGAAGTTTGGACTTTCCAATTAAAGGAAGGCGTTAAGTGGGTTGATAACAAGACAGGTGAAGAAAAGGGCGAAGTTAAAGCTGACGATTTCGTTGCCGCTATTGAATATGTATTAAACCCAATCAATAGTTCTAAGACTGCTGGTATCGTTACTGGTGTTCTTGATGGTGCTGAAGAATATATGAAATCTAAGGCAGATACTGATACAACTAATGATAAGTCATTTGATACAGTAGGCGTTAAAGCTATTGATGATTACACAGTTCAATATACATTATTTGAACCAACACCTTATTTTATGACAAGCTTAACATATTCTCCATTCTTACCTGTAAGTAGAGATTATTTAAAGCAAGAAGGTACTGATTTTGGTAAATCTGAAAACAACATTTTAGTAAATGGCGCATTCAGAATGACTAAACATGAAAAAGAATCATTAATCGAATTAAAGAAGAATGATTTATATTGGGATGCTAAACATGTTTATGTTGGTAAAGTAGTTGAAAAATTCGTTCCATCTACTGCAACATCTACTGATATTCGTAAGTGGTATGAATCTGGAGAAATCGATGGATTCTCTCCAAATGCAAAGGATGAAGAAGGATATAAGAAATATGTATTAGGCACAGATGGTACTGGTTCAGTTAAAAATCCAGTATCTGATGAATGTAATGCTGTTCAATCTGCAGCAGATAGAACATTCAATGGTTTCTTCAATTTCAACAGAACTACATATGATTATTCAACAGATCAAACTAAAGGAAAAACTGATAATCAAAAGAAAGCAACAGCAAAAGCATTATTAAATGTTAACTTCCGTAAGGGCTTCTTATATGGCTTGAAGGTTGAAGAATATTTAAAGATATATAATCCAAAAGCTCCAATTGAGTTCTTAGGACGTGGATATACAATTAGAGATTTATGTTTAATTGATGGAAAAAAAGATTATTGTGATTTCGTTGATGAAGTATACAATAAGAAGCAAGGTACTACAGGCGTATCTTTAACAGGTATCAATAATGGATCTGATCCAATTTTTGATAAGGCTAAAGCTACTCAATATTTCCAAACTGCAAAACAAGAATTATTAGCTGCTGGTTTAACTGAAGCTGATTTCCCAATTAGAATTGATGTTTGTAAGACTGAAACAGTAGAAGATCAACCATTCGAAGATGCAACATTCGCTCCATTAAAAGAAGCTGGTCAAGGTGTTGTAGAAATCGTTGAATTAATTGCTGGTAGTGATACATTATATGATGAATGGGTTACTGAAAATTCTAACTATGATTATAATATGTTAACTGGTTGGGGTCCTGACTATGCAGACCCTAAGACATTCTTACATACTTATGTTGAAAATGGTGATTCTGTAATGTATTTAGGATTTGCAGAAGCTGATACTAATGAAGAAGTTGCTGCATTACAACATGAAGTATTAGGTGGATATACTGCAGCTTATGAATTAGGTGCTCAAATTACTGATGCATCTAAGTTAGCTGAAAGATATCAAAAGTTTGCTGAAGCTGAATATAAGCTAATTTATGAAGATGCATTAATTATTCCTTGGTTAACTAATACAGGTTGGAGAGCTTCTGTATCTAAGGTTGTTCCTTATGCAGTAAAGAAGGCAGCTTATGGTCTGTCTTCTACAAAATATAGTGATATTATCGTATCTTCAGATTCAATCACTAAAGAAGTAAGAAACGCTATTAAAGCTGATTACGATTCAAAGAAGTAATAAATATTTGTAATTTTAATAGTAAAATTATATAATTATACACAAATGGGGAGAAGCGATTCATCACTTCTCCTAATTTGTCGTATTAAGACAATAGAAAGGAGCACAAAAATGGAAGCAACTGCTCAAGAGAATAAGAAAGAATCAAAGCTTAAATACTTTATTCAAGAAAAAATTATAAATAATTTGACTTTGAGATACGTTTTAAAACGTGTTCTTTCTTCTTTAATTACTTTATTATTATTAGTTGCTATAATTACAGCTTTAATTAGAGCAATTCCTGATTCAAAATTGTATAATTATCAGACATATGTAAAAATTAGAGGACAATTAGGTGATCTAATAGCTGATAATTATATTAAAAAAGAATTATATAAATATGGTAGATATACAATTGATGGAAGACCGGTTTCTGTTTTAGAAAACATATTTACATATTTGTATTACATTTTTCCAATTTATAAAGAAGTACCATATGCTTTTGATTTAAATTATGAATATGCTACAAAAACATGGAAAGGCTTTGTTTATTTAGGTAGATCAATTGATACAAATGAATTCGTATTAGATAGTTTAGTTAGTAAAATGCCTATTTCTATTTACATTTCAATTGTATCAGTATTTTTCACTTATTTATTTGGTTTCCCTCTAGGTGTAGCTATGGCTAAAAAGCCTGGTGGTGTTATAGATAAGATTGGTACAGTATTTATCGTATTAAATTATGCAATACCCGCATTAGTATTTTATCTATTTTTATGGAGTTTTTCAGGAGATAAAAATGGAGCATTAGGTGTATTTAATTTTGGCTACAGTTATGATGAAAAGAATTTTTTTGGCTCACTATTTATTCCGATTTTCGCGATAGTATTTTTAAGTATCCCTGGAATAATTGTATGGGTTAGAAGATTTATGGTAGATGAGCTTAACTCAGATTACGTTAAATTCGCAAGAAGTAAAGGCTTATCTGAAAATAGAATAATGTATACACATGTATTAAGAAATGCAAGTGTACCTCTAGTAAGAAATATCCCAGGTACTTTATTAGGTGCCATGATTGGTTCATATTTCGTTGAAAAAATTTGGAGTATTCCAGGAACTGGAAAAATGTTAATTAATGCATTAAATAAGATTGATGTATCAGCTATTCAAGGTTTAGCATTCTTCTATGCTGCAATCTCAATGCTAGCATTCTTATTAGGTGATTTAATTACAGTATTCTTTGATCCTAGAATCAAATTACAGGCTTAGGAGGGATGAATATGACAGAAGTATTAAATGAACAATACGAAGTTGATCATGAATTAGATGACCTATTCGTTCCTGTTAAGATTGATGAAGAAGAATCTGAACATTTAGCTGCAGAGCCATATTCATATTGGAAATCAGTATTCCACGTATTTATTCATAAGCCTGCCGCAATTGTTTCAATTATTACTCTTATTCTATTAGTTTTAGGTATTATTATAATTCCTCTATTTGCAACACAAGCAGACTTTGAAGGAACATTAGCGACAGTTAATGCCGCACCATCAGCTGCTCATATTTGGGGTTGTGATGCTAAAGGCCGTGATTTATGGTTCATTACATGGAGTGGTGCTGGAGCATCTTTGGGATTAGCATTAATATCATCAGCTATCGTAACTGTAATTGGTGTTATTATGGGCTTAATATGGGGTTATTTAAAGAAATTAGATTGGTTATTTGTAGAAGCATATAATTTAATTGCCAATATTCCTTCACTATTAATTTATATGTTATTATCTACAATTTTTGCACATTCTATTACTTGGATTTCGCCTGAAGGAAGATTAGTATTCTCATTATGTATAACTGGATGGTTAGGATTAGCATTAATGATAAGAAATATGGTATTAATTATTGATAACAGAGAATATAATGTTGCATCAAAGACTCTAGCGACTCCAGCTAGAAGAATTATGTTTAAGAATTATTTACCATATATTTTAGGTATTATTATTACTGACTTCTCATTGATAGTTCCTGGTATGATTTCAAGTGAAGTTTCAATGTCATATTTCGGTGTTGGTTTACCAAAAGATAAGATTGCAATTGGTGCTATTTTAGAACTTGGTATTAAGGAATTCCAACAAAGACCATGGCAAATTCTTGCACCAGGTGCATTAATGGCAGTTATTATATTTATTTTCTTCTTGTTAGGTATGGCATTATCAGATGCTCTAGACCCTAAGAAGCACAGGTAGGAGGTCAATATGAGCAAAAAAGTTAATGTTGAATTAAAACCTGTTGATGCAGTAAAAAAAGGTGAAGTAATAGCTTCAGTAAAAGATTTAGTAGTAAGATTCCAAGTAAGAGGAAAAACTTTAACAGCTATTAGAAAGGTTTCACTAGATATTTATAAAGGCGAAATTATCGCAATCGTTGGTGAATCAGGTTCTGGTAAATCAGTATTTACAAAATGTTTTACTGGTATGCTTGAAGAAAATGGTTCAGTCGATGAAAATTCACAAATTATGTATAGTGGTGTAGATATTTCTAAATTCAAAACTAATGAAGAATGGTTAAATATCCGTGGTAAGAGAATTTCTACAATTTTCCAAGACCCTATGACATCACTTAATCCATTAAGAAAAATTGGTTCTCAAATTGCTGAAGTTATAAGACTTCATAGAGGATTCTCTAAGGAAGATGCTAAAGCAGAAGCAATTAAATTACTAAAGCGTGTTGGTATTAGAGATGCTGAAGCTAGATATAATGATTATCCATTCCAATATTCAGGTGGTATGAGACAAAGAGTTGTTATTGCTATCGCATTAGCTTGTAATCCAGATATCTTAATTTGTGATGAACCAACAACAGCACTAGATGTTACAATCCAAGCTCAAATTTTAAATCTAATTAAAGAATTAAAAGAAGAATATGGATTTACTATCATGTTTATTACACACGACTTAGGTGTAGTTGCCGAAATCGCAGATAGAGTTGCTGTAATGTATGGTGGACAAATCATTGAATATGGTACTGCAAAGGATGTGTTCTATGATCCAAAGCATCCATATACATGGGCATTATTATCTTCTTTACCACAACTTGGTGAAAAAGGTGAAAACCTATACTCAATTACAGGTACTCCACCATCACTATTTAATGAAATTAAAGGTGATGCATTCGCTCCAAGAAATCCATATGCTCTTGCAGTAGATTTCGTTAAGGAACCACCAATGTTTAAGGTAAGTGATACTCACTATGCTAAAACTTGGTTATTAGACCCAAGAGCACCAAAGGTTGAAAGACCTGCAATTATTGGTGAGATTTCAGAGCGTGTAGCTAAAATCTATTCAGGAGGTGAAAATAATGAATAATCAAACTTCTGAAAAGAAAAAAATAACTGATGAAGCATTAAAAGAATATACTACATCTGATATTGAAAAAATTATTGCTGAATTTGAATTAAATAAATTTGGTTTCCCTTCTAAATTACCACAAAAGAATAGATTAGGTAAAAATGTTTTACTAACATTCTATAAAGCTAAGATTAAAAGTTTAGATGGTAATGTATTAGATGAAGAAGAAGCTAGCTTTGATATCTTAGATAGTGAAGAATTTAATAAAGATGATGCTTTAGCAATGACAAAGATTAAATTCTTAAGCGCACTATTCTCTACTAATAGATTTGTAGATGGTGGTGTATATTTTAAGGGTGATTTCTACACCCGTAAAATGACTGCTAAATTTGCAAAATTCTTAACTAAAAAATTTATGGAAAGCTATTTCCATATTGAAGATGGTCCAATGTTATATGATTATTTTGATAAGATGGATGGAGGATATCTTCCATATTGGCCTCAAAAGAGTTATGAAAAAAAACATGAAGCTATTTTCTCTGCAGTAAACGCATCTGTTACAAAACTTGGTAACGCTGCAAAATCTGATATTAAATTCTCATTTGATATTTTCGCAAAGGATACATTCGATTTAAATAATCCTGAAGATGGTAAGAAGATTGAAGTAATTAAATCTTTACTTGATAAGGATATGCTAGTAGAAGGATTCTATTATAAGGGTGAATTATTACCTAATAAAATAGATGACAAATTCAAACGTTATATTGAAAAGACATTTGTAAGAAGAAACTTTACTGTTAATCAAAAGGAATTTTTATTATTAAATGTTACAAAGGATCCTAAAACTAATTATCCATTATTCTGGCCTAAGAAGGATAATGCTGGTAGAAAGATTAAAATATCAGTTATTGATGCCGATGTTTCATTAATAGGTGTTGATCCTAAATATGCTAATTTTGATCTTTATTGTGATGAACCATTTGATATCAATACTGAAGAAAACAGAATTAAATTAAGCATTATTCAAGGAATTTATTCTAATAAATCAATGTTAACTGGTGCTTTATATTTTGATGGCATGTTAATACCTGGGAATTTAAGTAAATCAGATATTGAATTTAGAAAGAATGTTGTAGAAAGAGAATATAAATTCTACATTGATGATAATGAAGACTTTGTTAGAATCAATAAGAATTTTACAATTGAAGATAGATTCCAATTATTAAATCTAACTACTATTTATGATGCATATTATCCAAATAATATTGATGAAATTAAGCAAAAAGATTCTTCATACAATAAAGAATCTAATCTATTAGTAAAAATTGATAGAGTTAATTTTGTTAATGAATTTGGTAAATTTGTATTAGATAAAGAATTATCATTAGAAATAAATAAAGATACTAAATATGATTCAATTAAGTCAGAAGAATTTGATAGCTTACTTGAAGCAATCTTCACATTAGATGTTAAGATTAGAGGAGCTATTTATTATAAAGGCTCTAATATTGCTCAAAAGAAAAAGCATGTTAAATATGAAGAATTCTTAAATGAATTATCAACTATTTTACCTAATGACTTAGTTTCTAAATTAAATTCAAATAAAAATAAAGAAGTATATAAATATTCAGTTGATAAAAAGACTGGTATGTTAAAATATTGGCCAACTGTTGATAAATCAGGTAAAGAAGTATTATTATCAGTTGTTAAGGCAGATATGTTCTTTAAAAATGGTAGAAGAGTTGTTAAAGCATGTAATTCATTAAATTTCGATATCTACGTTGGAGAAACATTTGGTCTAGTTGGTGAGTCAGGTTCTGGTAAAACAACTATTTCACGTGCTATCTTAGGTATTTATAATTTAACTAATGGTGCTATCTATTTTAGAGGTAAATTAATTTCAGGTAAGCAAACAGCTGCTGAATTAAAGCAAAATAAAAAGAATATCCAAATGATATTCCAAGATCCAGCAGCATCATTAAATGAACGTGCAAATATTGATTATATAGTTTCTGAAGGTCTATATAATTTCAAGATGTTTAAGAGTAATGAAGAAAGACTTGATAAGGTTTCAAGAATGATGAAATCAGTTGGTCTATTACCTGAACATCTATCTCGTTATCCACATGAATTTTCAGGTGGACAACGTCAAAGAATTGGTATCGCTCGTGCATTAATTATTGAACCACAACTAGTATTAGCTGATGAGCCAATTTCAGCACTAGACGTATCAATCAGAGCTCAAGTATTAAATCTATTAAAGAAATTACAAAATGAAAATGATTTAACGTACTTATTCATTGCCCATGACCTATCTATTATTAGATATATTTCTGATCGTATTGCAGTAATGCATAATGGTCACATTGTAGAATTAGGTCTAGCAGATGATATTTATGCAAATCCAGTTCATCCATATACAAGAGCACTTTTAACTGCAATTCCACAACCAGATCCAAATAGCAAGGATTCAAGAAAGAAGCTTGTTTATAACAAAGCTGATTTAGATTATGATAAATGTAGCTGGATAATGATTAAGCCTAATCATTATATTCTAGCAACAGAAGAATTAGCTAAGAAGTGGGTTAATAATGATATTGATCAAAAATATCTTGTTGATTCAAATGATGTATTTAAAAAACAAGCTGAGGAATTAAAAGCTAAGGCAGCAAATGAGGAAGAATAATGAAAATTGATAAAAAGGCATTAATTATAAGAACTATAATTATATCTGTAATTCTAATTGGTTTTCCATTTTTAGTTGGCATACCACTAATATTTATTTTTGATAATAAGCAATTACTTGAAATATCATTAATTGTATTTGGATTAATTGAATTATTAATAATAATGATTATGTATCAGGCTAAAACAAGAAGACTATATAAAGAAAAAATGACAAATGAAGATTTCAAAGAAACAGATAAATATAAAACATATATTTATTCAATTAAAATCTTATTAATTACAGGTCTTATCAATATCTTTTTATCACTTATCTACTTCTATATATTTGTAGCATAAAAAATAGGGCACTACTTAGATAGTGCCTTTAATCATTTTTAAAAGGGCTTTTTTTCAAGCCCTTTATTTTATAATGTTCTAATGCTTTCAACTGGTTGTTTCTTACTTGCGATAAGTACAGGAATAAATGTACCTATAATTGCGATTAAAATAGCACCTGCAAGTATTAAGCCAATATTAATAAATCCGAAATCTAATAATACCATATTTAGATTTTTAGCTAAGTTTTGATTTAATGCCTGGCATACGAAGAAAGATATAATAACAGCTATAATAACGCAAATAAGTGCGATTACTCCACTTTCTGAGAAGAATATTTTAAACAAGTCAGATCCTCTAGCACCAACAGCTCTTAATATACCAATTTCTTTTGTTTTAGAAGCAATAGAAGAAGATATGAAATTAAATAACATTAACGCAGCAAATACTGCAAATACAATACCAATAATTAAGAATACTGTTTTTAATGTAGATATCATGCTTAAGAACATTGATAATGTTTGGTATGTTTGATTAGTCATACTATATTTATAAGTACCATAATCAGATAACATTAAATTAATTTCAGATTGATTAAATGATGTTTTAACAATTAAATTATCATAATATGCATCAGCAGGGAAATCATAATCAGTTTTTCTTTCGCTATAATAAATATTAGAATTTTCAATAATTGAATTAGCTTTAATAAAATCATCATTTACAATTTGATAATTATTACTACTAATACCATCATAATAACCGATTACAGTTAATTCACCAGTGTTACCATTAGATGATTTATAATAATATTTATTTGATAAACTAGATTTATTAATAGTATATTCATTATATGTTAAATCATATGTTTTATATGAATAATTCCTATTGTCTAAAAGTGTTTTTAATTTAGAATAATCAATTTCTGTATGATTATTATAAGCTTCAATATAAGAATTTAATTCTTTGTCAGAATTACCATCCTTAGTATTAAACATATTATCTTTAGCAGCTCTAATTAAATATCCACGATTTATTAGATCTTTGTTTGCGTTAAATAAATTAATTAAACCATTTAAGGAGTCAGTATAAGTAGTACCATAATATGGATTTTCTTTATAAATTTCATTATTGAAATTATCTCTTAATGAATTGAAATTATTAATTGTTGTATCATTTTCTGGATTCCATGTATTATCATTTTCATTTCTATACTGTTCATTAAATATTTCACAAGCATTTAATACATTTCTTACTTTTAAATAGTCAGGTGAATAACTATTATACATTTCTAATAATTCACCACTAAGTGGTTCATTATATCTATCGATACTATTTATATATTGTTTATATTCTTCCTTTTTAGGATAAATATTAGTATATAAATCTTTAGTATAATTTGAATTATCAATCATTGAATATAATAAATCATATTTTTTAGCTTCATTTTCAGCTTCAATTCTATCAAATACATATTTTGATACATACATCTCATTTTGATTTGGAGTTCTATATTCAATTATATTTCCATCTTTATCATAAAATTTTAATAGATTTTTAATTTTCTCAATAATCATTGGAGTGTAATATCCACCCATTTGTACAGCAGGTGATACATCATAATTATATACATCAGGAGAAGTATTTATATAAAGTCCACTAGGATAGATTCCATTAATATAAATAGAATTTTCTTTATTATTACTATTTTTATAATGATAATTATAGAAGTTATCACTTACATACCCCATTAAATGGAAGGAATTACCAATATAAGATGTAAATCTTTCTAATAATTCTTTTAATTGATTTTGATTTAAATTAGTACTTTTACCATTTAATTCATCAAAAACAGAAGGAATAGTACCGGTATTTATAATACCTGTAATTTTAAATTTAGTTGATCTATAATCAAATGATGAATCAAATAATGTATTAGATTTAGAATAAATAACACTATCATAAGATGTAATAGTTGAATCAGATAATTGAAGCATTTTATATACATAATCAGAAATTGCTATTTCATCATAATTTGTAGGATAAGTTCCGGCTACAATGCTAAATCCATTTGAATTTAAATAAGATTCACCTGCGTCTATAAATCCTGTAATTCCTTTAATTGGATAATAATTAGTATCGCTAAAACCAACTACTTTATTGAATGTTAATATTGGTGAAGCACTTGAACTATAATAGCTTGATCTACCAAATTTGATTACACCAGCATATTTGTTGTTAGATTTTTGATTTAATTGTTCAATATCTTTATTAGAAAATGCGGTATTTGTATATTGAGTATAACTAGAGCTTATTTCATCAGTTCCAGTACTATAATCTAGATTATGACTAATATTTTCATATTTATATGATTTTGATATTTGTTCATAATCATTATCAGAATTCTTTAATGCTTCAGATACTGAATAGCTTTCATTATATAACATTAAGGTAGAAGTAACGCCAAACATTACAAGTGCGACTATTGTTAAGAAAATAGTAAATATCATTCTTACTGGTTTAGATTTTAAAGAAGAAGCACCTATTTTAAAAGCTCTTGAGAATGGTAGATGTGATTTAATGAATTTAGTTTGTTTAGGATCATATTCTTTAGTATTGATTTCTTTAGTATCATTAAATACTTCAGATTTATTATCATCACTAACATGAATAGCTTGTTTAACAGCTTTTACATTTTTATCATTTGATGTGATGATAATTTCACCAGTTTGAGATTTCAATAATTCATAAATCTTTTCTACATCATCCTTTTTTAATTCGGAAGCATTTTTAATTGATAATACATTATCATTAACGATATTGATGTTTTCATTTAAAGGTTTAGGCTCAATATGAGATTTTGACATATCAGAAATTATTTTACCATCAGCTAATTCAATGATTCTATCAGCATATATTTCAGCAAAATCTCTATCATGTGATACTATAATTACTAATTTTTCTTTAGATAATTTCTTTAATGTATCAAATACCTGCTTACCTGTATTACTATCTAAGGCACCAGTTGGTTCATCAGCCATGATTATTTCAGGATTTTTAATTAAAGCACGCGCAATGGCAACTCTTTGTTTCTGTCCACCAGATAATGTATTAGGCTTTCTTTTAGCTAATCCTTTTAAATCAACTTGTTCAAGTAATTGATCAACTGCAGCTTTATCATTTTTCTTACCTTGAAGCTGTAATGCAAGCTCAATATTTTGTTCAATATTAAATTCGTTTAAAATATTATATTCTTGGAATATAAAACCAATATAAGTATTTCTATAGCTATCAAAGTCAGCACCAGAGAAGTCCTTACTATTTTTACCTTTAATAATAATTTCACCTGAATCAGGCTTATCTAGACCACCAGTAACATTTAATAATGTAGATTTACCTGAGCCTGATTTACCTAGTAAAAACACCATACCAGTTTCAGGAAATTTAACACTTACATCGTCAAGAGCTCTAACCTCTTGACCACCCTTTGTTTTATAGATCTTTTTTAAATTTTTAATTTCAAGCAAAAAAACCACCCACTTTTATTAATTTAAAATTTATACGAACGCAATTAATTATATAACAATATAATTTAAAATAAAATAAAAAAACTAGCGTTTATCACTAGTTTTGCTTACATTTGCATTTACAGCAATTGTCATATGCTCTTTTTGATTTTCTAATTGATTCTTTATATTGAATATTATGTGAATCTAAGAAATCAGAAAATATTTTTCTTCCTTCAGCCACATTATCAACTTCATATTCAATTTCATAATCTGTATTTCCATAATATACAGACTTATCGAAGAAGATTGTTCCATCCTTATATGGAGCAGAAGCTCTATAAGTAGTTAATTCAGCAATCTTTTTAACATCATATGGAAGTCCAATGATATCAGCATTGAAACCATTTTTTAACATTTCATCAGCCTTTTCCTTAGAGATAAGAATATGTGCTTCATCTGCACCAACAAGGGCTCTTGTTTTTTTAGTTAATTTATAATTTGTACCCTTTTGTCTAATTCTTAAAACTGTTTGTTCATTTAATAATTTACAATCATCAGTATCAAAATAATGATTTGTTTGAGCAAAAATATTATTGTCTAATCCGAATTCTTTGATTAAAGAATTATATTGCTCCTCAGAAATAAACGTTTTAAATTCAATTTCCTTATTAATATACATGTAATCTCACCCCTAATACATCATACAAGGTTATTATACTAATAATTGTAGATAAAATTCAAGTATTATGATAAAATAATTGAAGGAAAGATGTGATTAATATGAAGTATTGTATCATTGTTAGAGATAATGGAAATTCTAAACAAATTCAGGATTTTTTAATTTCTAAGATAAAACACGAATATAGTGATATTAACCCTGATTATGTTATCGCGATTGGCGGTGATGGAACAATTATTAAGGCTGGACATAAATATCCTAATTCTTTAATATTTGGTATTCATACAGGCCATTTAGGACATTACGCTAATTATTCAGTTGAAGATATTGATGTAGTTGTTGATAACATAAATAATAATACATATAATATTCAAGATTTAGATTTACTCTCAGCTGAATTTGTAACAGAAAGTGGTAATATAGTTAACGATTTTGCCTTAAATGAGGTTACAATTGTTTCTCCACTTAGAACCTTAATACTAGATGTATATATAGATAATGATTTTTTGGAAAGATATAGAGGTACTGGATTTTGTATTTCTACACCATCTGGATCAACAGCATATAATAAATCTTTACATGGTTCAGTAATTGATAATAGATTAAAGTCAATGCAATTAACTGAAATAGCTGGTATTAATTCAACAGCGTATAAAACTTTAGGCTCACCAATTGTTTTATCACATGAAAGAAGAATTAAATTAGACGTGGCTGAAGGTTTTGAAGTACCTGAAGATTTATTTATAACAGTAGATCATATTTCATATTCTTTAAAGGACTTAAAGAGTCTTTATATATTTTATAATAATAAAACACTTAAAATGGCATATAATAAGCCTGAAAATTTTATCAATAGAATTAGTAGATCGTTTTTGATATCTAAAAAATAATACAAATGAAGCTCTGATATTGGAGCTTCTTTTATTTTTTATCAAAAAATATTTATAACTTTTTTCATTTTTTTGAAAAAATGTACCCATATCCTACCTATTATTATAATGAGATAATTTAATTAATATCAGTTGGGAGGTGAGAAAATGGGCTACGTAAAGGATATATCAGGATTATCAGATGCAGTATTTAAAGAAATATTTAAGGATAAAGAAATATTAGTAGATTATGTAAATCAAATATGTAATATA
>JAFSWG010000038.1 GCA_017444645.1 Acholeplasmatales bacterium
AATATCTGAAAATACAAGAGCAGTAACTAATATTATCACTTCTTCTACATTAGAAAAAAATAATACTATTTCTTTTAGAATTAAATTGTTCCGTGGCTTCTTATGGGGCGGAATATTATTAATATTAATCGCAAATGTATTGTTATTCTTTATTCTATTAAAGAGATTAGTATTCCCAATTACAACTTTCTCAAAAAGAATTGATAATAATGAAAGATTAGATGAAGCTCATGCATTATATGAACCTAATTATTTAGCTAAGGCCTATAATAGACTATTAGATAGGCATAAGGAATTTGAAACCGAGTTAAGAAATGTTGCAGAAATAGATTCATTAACTAATATGCCTAATAGATATTGTTATAATGAATTTTTAAAGATTACACCTGAGGAAGAAAAGAATGCATGTGTATTCTTATTTGATATTAATAACTTAAAATATGTTAATGACACGTATGGACATTCTAAGGGTGATGAATTAATTAAGAATGCTTCTGTTTGTATTAAGGAATGTTTCCTAGATCAAAATGGAAAGAATTGCTTTAGAATTGGTGGAGATGAATTTGTAGCAATCCTAGAAAATATCAATAAGGATGATATTGATGATTACATTCAAGCCTTCCAAGAAAAGCAAAAGGAATTAAATGTAAGTATAGCAATAGGTTATGCCTATGCTGAAAACATTAAAGAGGTTGGCTATGAAAAATTAATTATAAGAGCCGACAAGAAAATGTATAAAAATAAAAAGCAAATTAAAGCAGGGGAAAGCCCTACTGTAGTTTGCTAAAGAACAACAGTGAATATAAAATTCACTCTATGTGAACTGGGGTTTGTCAAGTGGACACACCAAAGTAAAAAATAATTAACGAACTAAAGGCAGTAAATTAGGATTGGCATGATTTCCAAATTGATTTGGGGTCATGCCTTTTAAATTTGCTTGTAACCTCTCATTATTGTAAAAATTTATATATTTAATTATTGCTTCTCTAAGGGATGCTTCATCATCCCATTTTAATCCATAAAACATTTCAGATTTTAGTGTTCCCCAAAATCCTTCCATAGGTCCGTTATCTATACATCTACCAACTCTAGACATTGATTGTATCATTCCAGCTTGATCTAATTTAAATTTGAATTGCTTAGATGTGTATTGGAAACCTCTATCACTATGAAATAATGGTTTAGCATTTGGATTATCTTTTAATGCTAAATCAAATGTATCAAATACTAATTTGTTATTATTAGAATTACTTAAAACATACGATACTATTCGTCTATCATATAAATCTATAATCGCTGATAAATATATTTTTTGTTTTTGACCAATTACTTTGAATTCAGTTACGTCTGTACACCACTTTTGATTTTGCCATAAAGCTTCAAATTCTCTGTTTAATACATTCTCGCCAACTTGTTCAGGTTTAACTTTGACGTAATTAGAATGCTTACGTCTGATTCGTGCGTGAACATGTACTACCTTCATTAATCTATGAATATACTTAATGCTATAAGTAGATTGATTGAAATGATTAATATACATGGTCATTCGTCTATAACCAAGTATGCCATTATATGTTTCGTTATATTCAATTATTATATTTGCTAATTCATTATCTTGAATTTCTTTTTTAGGTATTGCTCTATTTTTCCATTTATAATAGCTAGATCTTGGTATTTCTAATGTTTTACATAAGAAATCAACTGTAAAACCAGTTTTTTCTTTAAATTCATCTATCGTTTCGTATTTGTCTTCTTGCCTAACAAGCGAGAATCTCTTTCCATTCGTTCCTGTATTTCGATGTTTTTTTTTAATACTTCAATAACCATCTTAGAACGTTCAAGCTCACGCTTAAGCTTTTCTATCTCGATATCTTTCTTTTCTATATCAGAAAGCTCATGTTTAGGCTCTTTAGAAGAAGGACGTCCTCTTGAATCAGAAAGACCATCTTCACCAGATTCATTATATTTTTTTACCCAATTATAAACATTAGCGTATGGAACACTATATTTATCTGCGGCACCTTTATAATCATTATTATTAGCTAATACATAATTAACTATTTCTAATCTTTCTTCTAATGTGGTCTTTCTTGATTTCATAGTATAGACATCCCCTTTAGGATTATAATCCTTAATCTCGATGCCTTCATTATACTTTATAATCCATCGTCTTACAATTTCAGGAGTAGATATTTTATATTTGTATGACAACTCATAAGAATTCAGTTGCCCAGATAAATATTCATTTATTATTTTTTCTTTTAAATCTTTTGAATACGAATTATTTGTTTTGGAGTAATCAAATCCACCCTCTCCCATTGCTTCAAATCTTCGTGCCCAATTCATTATTGTTTTTGACATTGATTTAGGTATGCCATATTCATTTGCTAATGCTGAAGCAGATTCACCGTTTAAATACCTTTTTACAATTTCTAATTTTAATTCTTTACTATATTTTGCTTTTCTTCCCATAAAAAAATACCTCCAAAGTAGACTTACAATAATCTTGGAGGTATCGCGAATCCCCATGGGGATTGTTATCCTTTTCTCTTTTAATTATTTTATTTGTCTACTTTGGAGATATCATATCAATTGTTATTTACTAAATTAAATGCTCCTATAAAAATC